>NZ_KV803761.1:157725-186377 GCF_001811125.1 Anaerococcus sp. HMSC068A02
ATGCAATGGTCGGTTGCAGGGGGGCAAAAAAGAGGGGTTGTTAGGGGAGAAAAAAGGGGGAGAATCGAAACTCCCCCATTTTCTCCCCTAACATAACGAAGAATTAATTTAATTAAATAATTTATTTTGTAATTTAAAATTAAAACAAAAATAAAATCAACACCTCTCCCCTTGTTTGGGTATAATGTTTAAAGAATGTGTAAGTTAAATTTGAAAAATGAAAGGATTTTATATGGTTTATAAAAGATTTGATGATAAATTAGTTATTAGATTAAAAAAGGGCGATAAGCTTGTTGAATCTGTTAGGGAAATTTTGGAAAAGGAAAATGTAAAGGCTGGTTTTTTAACTGGAATTGGTGCTACTGATAATCTTGATATTGGTCTTTTTGATCCTGAAACTAAGGATTATAATATAAAAAAATATGAAGAAGATTTAGAAATTGCAAATCTTTGTGGAAATATTTCTAATAAAGACGGTAAGCTTTATACTCATTTTCACATCACTTGTGGCAAGGCAAAAACAAATGCTCTTACGGGAGATATTGCAGGAGAAGCAGTTGCTGGTCATTTGAATGAGGCTGTTATTTCTTTAACTGCGGAAATTTTTGTTACAATTATTGATGGCGATATTAATAGAAAATTTGATGAAGAATTGGGATTAAATTTAATTGAGTTTTAGTATGGATTATTTTATATTTGATATGGACGGAACTATGTTTGATACGGAAAATTTTTATTATCAAACATGGCGTGAGATTGCAAAAAAGAATAATTTTTCTTTTGATTTAGAAGATAAGATTCTTTTATCTGGAAGAAAAATGGATGAATCTATTTCTTATATGGTTGAAAAATTTTCTATGGACAGAAAAAAAGCTGTAGAAATTAGAAAAGATTTAAATGATTTGAGGGAAGAAAAATTTGAAAAAATTGATTATTCTTTAAAAAAATCTGGTTTGGTGGAATTGTTGGATTATTTGAAAAAAAATAATAAGAAACTTGCTCTTGCATCTTCTTCTGAAAAAGACAGGGTAGATTTTTTGGTTGATAGGGAAGGAGTGAGAAATTATTTTGATTTGATAATTTCTTCGGATAATATTGTTGAAGGCAAACCAAATCCTGAAATTTTTAATTTTGCTATGGAAAAATTAAATGCTGATAAAAATAAAACTTATATTTTGGAAGATTCTCTTTCTGGGATAAAAGCTGCAAAGGCAAGTGGTGCTGTGGCAGTTTTGATAGTTGATTTGGACGATAGTGAGCTTATAAAAAATGAAGCAGATTTGGTATTTTCATCTTTGGAAGAATTTTTGGATTTTTTAAAAAATAAAAATAATATTGATACAAGAAATAAAGATTTTAATTTATCTTGCCCATCTTGTAAGGAAAAATTTACAAAATCTTTGCCTACAGCAATATTTTCTCTTAATGACAAAGATTTTATAGAAAATGTAGGTCTTGTTGAATGTCCATCTTGCAAAAAATTATTTAAATTAAATTATAGATATGTTTATACAGATAATGACAAGAAGTTGATGTTTGTAAATGATCCTAAATTTATCCAAAAAAGAAATCAACTAGCCTTCAAATCTTCCCTAAAAATTCTAGATAGGCTAAATAAAAATAAGGCAGAAGATTTTATAATAAGGATGTGCAAAAACGACCTTGATTTGAAGGAAAAAATTTCTATTTTCGATGATGGGAAAATTGATAATATAATTGAAATAATGAAATTTGTCCTAATTCAAAGTCCAGATTTTAAATTTAAAAAAGAAGATATTTTGGCTATGCACTATAAAAATAATGAATTTATAATTGTAACAAAAAATGGCAAATTCAAAATGCCATTTGTGGATGATCTTTATCAAACTTTGTATGACAAATACATAGCCTTTGTTGATGTCAAAGAAACATCAATGATCGACCAAGTTTGGGCGAGAGAAATTGTAAAAGAAATATGAAAATATATTTAGAAAATGAAAATCAAAGAAAAATTGTATATGATATTTTAAATATTTTTTATGGCAAAGAAGATTTTTCTTTTGTTGAAAAAAATCCTGATATATTGATAAAAAATGGACTTATTGAAAGTAAAAATAAGTCCTACTTTTTTGATTCAAATTTAAAATTAAAACAAATTCTTTTTGAAATTTTGGAAAAAGAAAGCAAAAAAACTTCTGATTGGGGAATTTTAACAGGGTCAAAACCTTCAAAACTTTTAAAAAATCATAGTTTTTATGATTTGAAAAATATTTACAAGTTAAAAGATAATAAAATCAATTTATTAAAAGCTATAAAAGAAAGTCAGGACAAATTAAAATTTGATGCAAAAGATTTTAATCTTTATATAAATATTCCATTTTGCCCTCAAAGGTGCAGGTATTGTTCTTATCCGACTATTGTGTCAAACACAGTAGAAAAAAATCTTTATGTTGATTTTTTATTAGAAGAAATTTCAAAAATTAATTTGCCAAAAAAATTGGATACAATTTATCTTGGCGGAGGAACGCCATCAAATTTATCTGTGAAAGATTTGGATAGGATTTTGTCTTTAATCAACGAAAAATTTATTTTCAATGAATTTACACTTGAAGCAGGCAGGGAAGATACCCTTGATTTTGAAAAATTAGCTTTGTTTAAAGAAAAAAATGTAGGAAGAATTTCCTTAAATCCCCAAACTTTTAGCGGGAATGTTTTGGAGAATATAAATAGACCAATCAATTTTTATAATTTTGTAAAAATTTATGACTATGCCAAAAAACTTGGTTTTATTATAAATATGGATTTTATAGTTGGACTTTATGGAGAAAACAGAGAAAGTTTTTCTAAAAATTTTGAAATTTTAAAAAAATTAAAGCCAGATAATATAACCTTCCATGCGCTGGCTCAGAAAGTTGGCTCAAAATATTTCGAAGAAAATATTAATGGAAATGAAAGCGAAAGTATAAAAATTGCAAAGGATATAGAAATTTTTACAAAAGAAAATTCCTACAAGCCCTATTATCTTTATAGGCAAAAAAACATAATAGGAAATTTGGAAAATATTGGATATGAAAAAGAAAATACTTCTCAACGATATAATATTTTAATAAACGAAGAGCTTGAAAATATTATAGGCCTTGGTATGAATGCAAATTCAAAATTGATGAATGGAAAAAAATATAGAAATGAGAGAAACCTTAGAGATTATTATAAAAATATAGAAAAAGAAATTTATGATAAAAATAAATTAATAGAAAATTTTATTAATAAGCCTATACATTAAGGCTTCAGAGCGTAGACAAACCCTCAAGCACGAATATCTGACTTCAAAAATTGTTGATTTCTAAATTCCAAAATTCTAAAATCGCAAACTCGCTAACGCTCAAACAATGCGATTTTTGACGAATTTTTAAATTTGAAATCAAATCAATTTTTTCCGTATGATATTCTTAGTTTGAGGGTTTGTATACTTTATAAACAGTCTGTGCCTTTAAATTAAGGCTTATTTTTATTTTTTAAAATATATAATTTTATGTGATAGAATAAAAAGAGAAGAAAGTTAGGAGTGAATATGGAAAAAAATATAAAACTTGTAGCTATTGACCTTGATGGAACTCTTTTAAATTCGGATAAAAAAGTTTCTAGGAAAAATTTTAAAATTATTAAAAAGTTGAGAGCAAAGGGGATTTTTGTAGTTATTTCTACTGGAAGGCCTCTTGGTGGATTTTCTTGGATACTTGATGATTTGGAATTAAATTCTGATGATGATTATTCTATAACAAATACTGGATCTCTTATAATTAAAAATAAGGACAAGTCAGATGTTTCAAAAAAAATTTTAAGCATGGGGGATTATTTAAATCTTAAAAAGATAATAAACGATAAGCTTCAAATAGGAATTTACAATAAATATAATTTGTACAGCAATAGCGAGAAGGTAAATAAACATTTTTTATTTGAATCTGAAATTTTGAAAATGCCTATTGAAAAAATTGATGAAAAAGATATGAGCCAAAGGGTTGATAGGATTACCATAACTGGAAACAAAGATGCTGTTGATGAATTTGAAAAAAATTATAATGAAAAACTTTTAAAAACTTATCAAACAGTAAGAAATGTGCCAGAAGTTTTTGAAGTTTTACACAAGGAGGCTGACAAAGGTCAGGCTTTAAAAAGATTGTGCGAAATTTTAAATGTAGATTTAAAATCAACTCTTGCTATTGGCGATTCAAATAATGATAAGACTATATTAAATATGGCAGGAGTTTCTGCAACTTGTGGAAATGGGAGAGAAAGTGTTAAAGAAATGGTTGATATTGTTTCAAATTATTCAAACGATGAAGACGGAGTTTGTGATATTTTGGAAAAAGTATTTTTTGCCAATTAAAATTGAAAAGAGCGAAAAAACCAGTATTATATGATTAGTTATTTATGTAAGATTTTTCTAAAATCTTACATATTTTTATGTTAAAATAAATTTTGTAAAATAAAAAAGATAGGAAGTATTATGAGTAAATTTTGCTCTCTAGCTTCAGGATCTTCGGGAAATTCTGTTTTTGTTGAACACAAGGGATCAAAAATTTTGATTGATTGTGGTTTTTCGGGAAGAAAAATTGAAAATCTTTTATCTCAAATTGGCGAAAATCCAAAAAATTTGGATGCGATTTTTTTAACTCATGAACACATCGACCACGTAAAGGGAGCATCTGTCATGAGCAGAAGATATGATATTCCAATTTATGCCAACAAGGGAACTTGGCTTTCTTTTATAAAAAATGCTGGGAAATTAAAAGATGAAAATATAAAAATTTTCAAGTCAAATTCTTTTTTTAATTTCAATTCTTTTGATATTTTTCCAATATCAATTCATCACGATGCAAGTGAACCGGTTGGTTTTATTTTGTATTTGGATAATAAAAAAATTACGGTTTTGACTGATACGGGAATAATTGATGAGAGAATTTTAAATGAGATAAAAGGATCAGATGTCTATTATTTTGAGGCAAACCATGACCTTGATGCTTTAAAAAGAGGTCCCTATACTTATTCGATGAAAGTTAGGATTATGGGAAAGATGGGACATTTATCAAATGAACAATCGGCAAAATCTTTGGCTGATGCCCTTCAAGGGAAAAATGAAAAAATTTTTCTTGCTCACTTGTCTGAAACAAATAATTCAGAAGAACTTTGTAGGATAACTGTAGATAATTACCTAAAATCCTGTGGACTAGACACAAATAAAGATATACAATTGGAAGTTGCAAAAAGAAACGAACCTTCAAGTTTAGTGGAGTTATGATGGAATTAGTAGAAATTGAAAGATCAATTATAAAAAAATACAGAAAAGAGCTTTGGTCAAAATTTATAAAAGCTGTAAAAAAATATGAATTAATAAATGAGGGCGACAAGGTCGCTTGTGCGATTTCTGGTGGAAAAGATTCGCTTTTGACAGCAAAACTTGTTGAAGAATTGCACAAACATTCAAATGTAAATTTTGAAGTTGAATATATTTGCATGGATCCAGGCTACGATAAAGAAAACAGAGATTTGTTGGAAAAAAATTTAAAATATTTAAATATTCCAGCAAAAATTTTCGATTCGGATGTTTTTGAAATTAGCGAAAAAATTTCTGGAGACTATCCTTGTTATATGTGTGCGAGAATGAGGAGGGGATTTTTATACGCCAAGGCAAAAGAGCTTGGTTGTAATAAAGTTGCCTTGGGCCATCACATGAACGATGCAATCGAAACGACTTTGATGAATGTTTTGTATGCTGGAAATTATAAAACAATGAAGCCAAAACTTTTGGCGCAAAATTTTGATGATATGGAGCTTATAAGACCCATGTATTTTATAGAAGAAAAAGATGTAATAGCTTGGCGTGATTATGTAGGATTAAGTGCCTTAAATTGTGCTTGCACTGTTACAAAAAAAAGTGAGTCTTATACAAGAAAAAAAATAAAAAATCTTATTGAAGATTTAAAAGAAGAAATACCAAATGTAGAAAAATCAATCCTAAGATCAGCTGAAAATGTAAATTGCGATATGGTTTTGGGATATAAAATAAATGGTAAAGAACATTCATTCATGGAGGAATTTGAAAAATGATTTTAGATTTATTAAAAGTAATAATTCTTTCTATTGTAGAAGGAGTTACAGAATTTTTGCCTGTTTCATCAACAGGTCATCTTATTTTGGTAAATGAGTTTGTAAAACTTGAACCAGAAAAATTTGCCAACGCCTTTAATGTAATAATTCAACTTGGAGCAATACTTTCAGTAGTTGTTTTGTATTTTTCTAAATTAAATCCTTGGGATTTTGAAAAAACAAAAAGATATTTTCCAAAAAATTATGCGAAATTAAATGGCCAATCAAAATTTTATTATAGATTAACTCATCCTTACAAAGAAACAATTGAGCTTTGGAAAAGAGTTATAGTTGGAGTAATACCAGCAGGAATTTTGGGATTTTTATTTGACGATATAATTGATGAGTATTTATTTAATCCAATGGTTGTTGCCCTTATGCTTTTTGTTTGGGGTATTGGAATAATTTCAATTGAAAATAAAAACAAAAAAGAAAACAGACAAAGAGTAGATAATATTTCATTAATTTCTTATAAAACTGCATTTTTTATAGGATGTTTTCAAGTTCTTGCAATGATTCCAGGAACATCAAGGTCAGCTGCAACAATAATTGGAGCAATGATTTTGGGACTTTCAAGATCAGCTAGTGCAGAATTTTCATTCTTTTTGGCAATTCCAACAATGCTTGGAGCAACTCTTTTAAAAGTTGTAAAAAACGTATCAGGATTTTCAGGATATGAATGGATTTTAATTCTTATAGGAATGATTTTAAGTTTTATCGTTGCTTATATAGTAATTAAGAAATTTATTTCTTACGTACAAAAAAATGACTTCATTATTTTTGGAAAATATAGAATTGTCCTTGCAGTAATTGTATTTTTATATTTTCTAATAATTAAATAAAATTTAAAAAAATAAAAGGTGGGGAAACCCGCCTTTTTGCTTTGGCAAAACTTTAAAAAATTTTCCTTATAGTGTAAAATTAGAATAAGAGTTTTGAAAAATAAAAATAATTTAAATAAAAATAAATTACAGAAATTTCGGAGGAGATAATGAAAAAGAAACAATCAGTATTTAGTGTAATACCAAAGGCTTTGGTTTTTGGACTTATAATTGGAATAGGATTTTATTTTTTGTTTGATAAGTTTGGTATAAAAACTTATAAGGCTCAATCAAAAATCCTTACAACCTCTAATGAAAAAATAAAAGATGATGATAAAACTGCTTACACTTATGCAGAAACTGTAAATTCAAATGCTATCAAAAAAAGAGTAATTGAAAATTTAAAACTTGATATGGATCCTGGCGAACTTGACAAAAAAATTCAAATACAAGCAATTGCTAACACCCATATTTTAAATATAAACGTAAAAGATTCTATAAAACTTAGGGCAGAAGATATAGCGGATGAATATGCAGAAATTACAGTTTCAGTAATTAATCAACTTTATAAAGCAGATGCAGTAGTAATTGACAAGGCTTATCCAAATGCAAGTTTAGCAAAAACGAGCGAAAAAGATTCACTAAAAGTTGGACTTGCAGCTTTTATAACATATTTTATTTTCGGTTCACTTGTAGTTTCAATTAGAAATTCAAAAAATAATGATGTAGAAGAATATGTTGAAGAAAAAGAAATTAGAAAAGTCGTATTTACAAAAGATGATGATAAAGAAGAATACGATTATGAAAATGATTATGATAATGTAAGAGAATCTTATATAAATGAAGATGGAAATTTAGTACAAGAATACTACGACGAAGACAATGAATTATCCCAAGATATAAATTCTAATGAAGATTTATCAACTGATGAAGATGAAAATTTTAGATTATATCAAAACAAAGAAAACAACAAAGATTATACAATAATTGCAGATATGCCAAAATATGATGATGGTGATTTAGATGTTTAATAAAAATAAGGCGAATAAGATAGAAAAATCTTTTGAATCCTTAAAAAATAATTTTTTGAAAATTGCAGATAAAAATTCTTTAGTACAATTTGTATCATCAAATGAGAAGATAAACAAGTCATCTTTGATTTTAAATTTAGCTAGAGCATTGGCAAAAGATAATTACAAGGTAATTATTATAGAAGCTGATTTTAGAAATCCAATGATGGGAGATTTGTGCGATATTGAATTTGATAGGGGATTTTTTGATATTTTGGAAAAGGAAAAACCCTATGAAAATTTCATAGTAAAAGATCATTTCCAAAAAAATCTTGACCTAATCCTCGCACCAGACCAAAGAGAAATAAATCCAAGTATTTTAAACTATGATAGGATAGAAAATATTTTTGATTCTCTAAAAGAAAAATATAATTTTATATTTTTGGATACAGCAGCTAACGAAAAATACGACGATGCAAATTTTTATCCAAGACTCGCAGATTCAGTTATAGTTTTTGCCAGAAAAAAAGATTTTAGAAGAAAAAAATTAAACGCATCAATAAGAAAACTTGAAAATGTAAACGCCCAAATTTCGGGAATAATAACAACAGATAATTAAGGAGAAAAAATGAAAAAGAAAATTTTATTAATATTAGCATTAAGCTTAACACTTTCAGCATGTTCAAAAGAAGAATATGTATCCCAAAGACATCCAGAAGAAAGCCAAATATCAAATAAAGTTTCAACAGAAGTAACCTTCAAAAAGAAAAACGAAACAAACGAAAATTCTTCTTCAAATAATCTTGCAAGTCTAAAAAATCTTGATGAAAAAAATAAATCAAACGAAACAAAAGAGGAAAAGAAAGATAAGAAAAATAAAAAAGAAAAAGACAAAGAGCCAAAACAAGCTTATGGAATATTCACAGTAAAAGATATTTCAAATATAAGAAGACAAACAAACACAGATTCAGAAATTGTAGCAACAATCCAACCCGGAACACAAATAGAAAGATCAGAAATAGTAGGCGAATGGTCAAAAGTAAGCTATGGAGAGTACCAAGGCTATATTTTGACAGAGCTTTTAGATGATATAGAATAAAAATTAGTTTGGTTTTAACCAAGCTTTTTTTATTTATATATCTTGACACTTTTCAACTGTTAAGGTACACTATGAACAGTAGGAGGAATAAATGGATATTAAGATCAGATACTCGAGTAAAGATCCCATATATTTACAAATTAAAAATCAAATAAGAGATGCAATTTTAAATGATGAGATAGAAAAAGACAAAGCCCTTCCTTCTATTAGACTTTTGGCAAAAGAGCTTAGAGTTAGTGTAGCTACAACGAAAAGGGCTTACGATGAACTTGAAAAAGATGGACTTATTAATTCTGTTCCAGGAAAGGGAAATTTTGTAAAAGATCAAAATCCAGAATTAATCAGGGAAAAATTTTCAATAAAAATTGAAGATCATCTAAAAGAAATTATCAAATTATCTAAACTTGCAGGAATTTCAAAAAAAGAAATTATTTCTCTTATAGATATATTGGAGGAAGAAGATGAATGATATATTAAAAATAAAAAGCCTTAGCAAATCTTTGAATGATTTTTATCTTGGACCTTTGGATTTAAATATCAAAAGAGGATCTATTGTTGGATATATTGGAGAAAATGGAGCTGGAAAATCTACTACAATCAAATTGATTTTGGGCGATATGAAAAAAGATTCTGGTGAAATTTATATTTTTGGCAAAAAAATTGAAGATTTGACTGAGGATGAGAAGAAAAAAATCGCCTTTGTTTTTGAGGATTTTTTCTTTCCCCAAGAGTTAAATATTAAAGAAGTTGAAAAATTTCACTCTATGTATTATGGAAATTTTTGGGAAAAAGAAACCTTTGATAGGCTTTTAAAAAGATTTAAGCTTCCGGAAAAAAAGAAAATTTCTACTTTTTCTAGAGGAATGAAGATGAAATTGTCTTTAATTTTGGCATTAAGCCATAAGCCAGAGCTTTTGATTTTGGATGAGGCAACAAGTGGGCTTGATCCTGTGGCAAGGGATGATATTTTGGATATACTTTTAGAATTTATCCAAGATGAAAACAAAAGCATTATGATTTCATCCCATATTTTGTCAGATTTGGAGAAAATTGCAGATGAAATTGCCTTTTTGCATAGGGGAAAGCTAATTTTTGTTGAAAATAAGGATAAATTAAAGGAAGATTATGGTCTAGTTTCCCTTTCAAAAGAAGAATTTGAAAGTCTTGATAAAAATTCCATAATTGCAGTAAGAGATCATAAATTTGGAAAAGAATGTTTGGTTAAAAAAGAATTAATTCCTCAAAATCTTGAAGTAGAAAATGTTAGTATAGAGGAAATTATGGTTTATATGATAAAGGAGAAATACAATGAAAGCCTTGATATATAAAGATTTGATTTCAATAAAAAATGCTTTGCTTTTACAATTTGCAGTAATAATTGGCCTGGGCATTTATTTTTACAAAGAAAATCAATTGGTTTTGATTCCCTTATTTTTTATCCTAATTCCAATAATACTTTTAGGAATGGTCTTTGGAATTGACAACCAATATTCAACAGATAAATATTTGATTTCAAGTGGAATTTCAAGGAAAAAAATTGTATTTTCAAGATATACCATAATTTGGTTTATGTCACTTTTTGCAATGGCCTTGTCATTTGTTGTAGGATTTAACAAAAACCCACTTACAAAAGAAATTCCACTAATTTTAATATTATCATCCTTATTTTTCATAACAAGCATAGTTGGAGTCGTTGAACTTCCATTAATGTATAAATTTGGGGCAGAAAAAGCAAGACTGGTTTTTGTAATTTTATACTTTCTAGTATTTGCATTTTTCTCAACCATTTCATCAAATAAAGAATGGCTTTTGGAATATGTAAATAAGGGCTTAACAATGGATAAAACACTTTTATCCTTAATAATTTTTGCCATAACAATAATAGTACACTCAATTTCAGTTTTTATTTCCATAAAAATTTTTGAAAATAAAGAGTTATAAGATGTTTATTTTATAAAAATAAATAAAAAATAAGAATCTTTTTTAGACGGTTGTAAAAAATTGTTGAATAAAGGATTCTTATTTTTTTATTTTTAAATATTATTATCTATAAATTAAGCCTTAAATCGTTGAAATTTTATTGATAATTCATATAGTCATAATGTAAAAGAAAAGTTTCCCAATTTTAAGGAGAAAAAATGGATTATATTTATAAATTTGACACGGATAATGGTTTTGAACAAACCGATATTTCTAGTTTTTATGATGTTATAGAAGATGATGATTTTTATTTGATGTATTTGGGTAAGACGAGTTTTATTGATTTTGCCAAAACTTATAATTTGGACGATGCGATAATTGATTTGCTTTTGTCAGACACTGCCAAAAAATCTTATATGGCAGTGGAAGATAATTATACCTTTGCAATTTTAGAATTGCTTGATATAATGGGAAATCTTGAAACTTCAGATCTTATAGGATTTTATATAGAAAACAACAGACTTATAATTGTCGACTTGTATGATAGAGATCAATCGACAACAGAGGCTTTTAGGAGGATGCTAACAAAGAAATTTTCAGCAAGATCTCCTGGAAGACTTTTGAAATATTTTATTACAGCCCTAGTAAACAACCACACAAGAATTTTTGATCAAATAAAAAATTCAACAGCAGCTGTGGAAGACGCGATAATAAAAAATAAAAAAAACAGAGATAGCATAGGAATAATTTCTGACAATAGGCATAAGGCTCTAAATTTGTATGCATCATACGAAAGACTTCTAGATACCTTGGAAGTTTTAATGGAAAATGAAAATGAAATTTTTGATGATGACGATATAAAACATTTAAAATCAGTTTTGTTTAGAGTTGAAAGATATTCTTCAAACATTTCTTATTTGAGTGGATATATTACAAATGTAAAAGATTCTTACACGTCAAAAATGGACCTTTCTATGAATAACACAATGAAAGTTTTGACAGTAGTAACAACAATTTTCACACCAATTACAATAATAACCGGCTGGTACGGAATGAATTTTGAAAATATGCCAGAATTAAAATGGAATTTTGGGTACATTTATGTTATTGGAATTTCTTTGATTAGTGTAATTTTAGTATATATATTATTTAGGAGATTTGATAGTTGAAAATAAAAAAAACCATATTTCTAAATGAAGGTGAAGAGGTAGAGTTAAAGTATATGGTTTATTTAAAGATAAAGTAATAAAAGAGATCTCTCGACTAGGCTTGAGAAGGGTTAGTTTTTTATTTATTTTAATTTCTAAAGGATTAATTTTATTCAACTCCTTAATTTTTAAATGATTAACTTTTTTTATTCAACAAAAAAGGCAGAAAAATAACCTAAACTCATTTGTCCTTATTTCGGATTTGGGATTAGGTTATCTTTCTGTCTTTTTATATTTTTTATCCTTTTAAACCATCTGCTTGTCTTTGCATATTTTCTACCACTACGTCAAAAATATCGCCGATTGATTGGGCGTATTCTAATATTTGCCATGGTTTATTTGTGTGGAAGTGGATTTTTATCAAATCTTCATCTCCTACTGCAAGTAGGCTATCTCCTTCGAAATTTTCTGTAATATGATCGAAAATTTCGTCTTCGTCTAAATCTTCTCCTGCTATTAATAGCTGGGTATCAAATTTGAATTCTATTTTTTCTGCCATTTTTTCTCCTAACTATTTTTCAATAAATTTCTTTTTAATTCTTCTTCAAGACGGCCAAGCTCGTTTTTGGCATCTTCTCTGTTTTTCTTTCCTTCGATTTGGATTGACCTTACTTCATCAATCGCCTCGATTAGTCTATCGTTTGTGTATTTTATTGTATCAAGGTCTATTATACCGCGTTCGGTTGCTCTTGCTGTGTCGATTGTATTTTGTTTTAATTTGTCGGCGTTTGATTTTAGCAAGTCATTGGTAAGATTTGTCACGGCTTCTTGGGCACGTATTGCTTGTTCTGTGTGGCTCATGCCAAGGGCTAGGACCATTTGATTTTTCCAAAGAGGAATTGTATTTACAATTGTTGTTTGGATTTTTTCTGCCATAATTGAGTTTGATGATTGTACCATCCTAATTTGTGGTGCCATTTGCATTGAAACCATTCTGGTTAAATCTAAATCGTGCAATTTTTTTTCGAACCTGTTAGCTTGGGCTTTTATGTCATTTGCTTTTTGGGCATCCATTGGAAGGTTTGAAATTCTTGCTGTATTTTCAAGAGCTGGTATATCTTTTTCAAAAGTTCTTTTGAGTTTTCTATTTCCTGCTTCTATATACATAGAAAGTTCTTTGTAATAATCCTCGTTTAATTCGTACATTTGATCAAGCAGGGAAATATCTTTTAATAGGGTTATTTGATGGTTGTCCAAGGCTTTGGCGATTTCATCTATATTTTTTTCGGTTGATTGGTATTTTAATTTCATATTTTCAAGCTTTGATTTTTGCTTTTTGAAAAATCCAAAAACTCCGCTATCGTCTTCGTCCATTGACTTGATTTCTGAAACAACCTTATCTAAAAGTCCTCCAATTTCTCCAAGCTCTTTGTTTTTTACTGTATTTAAAGTTTTTTCTGAGAAATTTGAAATCTTTTTTTGAGCTCCGACTCCATATTGGAGAATTATATTTGAATCTTCTAGGTCAATTTTTTGGGAAAAATCATCAATTTGCTTTTCTTCTTCTGGAGAAAATTTTATTGACTGATCTATTTGGATTTTTTCCTTATATTCGACTGGTCTTAATTCGACCTCTTCATTTTCTCCGTCTAATCTTAATTTAATATCACTCATCTTTGCTCCAATCTTTTTCTAAATATCCTTCTTGGTTTAACAAAATTTTCATTGTATCAATGTCTGTTTTTATATCCATTGTCCTGTCTTCCATTAGCTCTAATTGGATTTTTTCAAAGGCTTCATTGATTATTTCTATGGAAGATTCTATTTCCGCAAGTGAATTTTTAATTTTTGAATCGTTTGATTCCATAATTTCGTATTCTGTGTAAGCATCAATTAATTTTACAGTTGTTGGCAAATAATATTCTATAAATTTGTCCAAAACATAAGCTTTTTCTGGATATCTTTTAATAATGTTTGTAATATTTTCAATTGTTTTTTTAATTTCTATTACTTTTTCAAGAAAATTTCTATTTTTAATTCTTGAAATTGAAAGATTTATAGAAGTTATTTCCTTGCTTGAAATTTTTATTATTTCTTCAGCTTTATCTTTGTTTGTTTTTGTGCTTGTATCTTGGGCTATTTTTTTATTTTCTTCGTGTGATAAATTTGGCATTTGATTTTTTTGGTTTTTGTACAATTTGAAAGTTGGAATATCTAACAAAAATAATGAATCATTTTCTACAATTCTTGCTTGTTTGAAATATCCCTTATTCATCATATACATTAGCTCTTTTATTGTATCTTTTTCAGATTTTTGAACTGATGATGCCAAATCTCTTATTGGAATTACGGTGTTATGTCCAAGCTCTCTTAAAAATCTTGTGTAATCTTTTGAAATCATATCCAATTGTTGGGATTTTCTAAAAGTAAAAAATCCAAATATTGAAAACAAAGCTGTTAAAAATAGATTTTTAAAAAAATCATAGGAAAATCCGTCAAAAAATAAAATCATTAGCATAGAAATTGCAAGTAAAAAAGAAATTACCATTGCTGTTTTAAGTAAGCCAGCTTTGGTTTTTTCTGGAAGTTTTTGGGCACAAACTTGAGGATTTTTAGTTTGGATTGCGGGTTTTCTAACTTGATTTCCATTTATAAAGTTCATTGTTTTATCAATAAATATATCAAGACTTGTCTTGACCTTTTCACTTATATCAGAAAAATCCATATCAGAAATAGCTTTGTTTAGACTATTTTCCAAAGATTTTTCGTTTTCTTTATCATAATTTGTCATATTCACTCCTTAGTAAAATTATACCAGAAAGATTCAATATATAAAAACTATCTTAATATTTATTTAATATACAAATAGTAAAAATTAAATAAATTAATAATAAAATCAGGATGTTTAAGAATCTAAATCTATTATTTTATCAAAATAATTTTCATTTTCCCTCAATTTTTCCCTATTTCCAAAAACTGTAAGATTGTTTTTGTCCAAAATATTTTTGTAGTCATCTTTCAAAGTAATTATATCATCTAATTTAGCATTTTTTATATCAAGAAGTTTTTCTTCAAGCTCTTTATAAGAAAATCCTTGCAAATATCTTATAAAATCCAAGGAAGTCTTGGCTTGAAGAGATTGAGGTTTTAAATATGAACCCATTTTTGAAATTTTTTGGTTTTTCAAATCATTTGAATCAAGTTTTAAGTTTTCTAAAATTTCTGGGATTTTTTTATAATTTTCTACAGTTTCTTTTATATGAGGGTCCCTGTAAGAATATGTTCCAATATTTCCATACTTATCAACCATTAGACCTGCCCCATAAGCTCCTCCTTTTGCACGAATTAAATCGTGAAGGTAAGGATTTGAAATAATTGATGAGGAAAGAGCCAAAAGATTTAATTTCTTGTCAGAAAATTCTTTTAAATCTGCCCCCATAGACACATAATTTACATTTGCATCAGATAAAATTCCTTCCTTATAATAGGACTTTTGAAAATCTATTTGAGCTCTTTCTTTTTCTATCTTTTCAAGGTCTGAAAATTCTTTCTTTACATAAGCCTTAACTTTTTTATAATCTTCATTTGATCCTGTGATATTTATTAAAAGATTTTTTGAAAAAATTTCTTTATACAAATCTTCTAATTTTTCCTTAAACTTATTGAAATCTTCTTCTACATCTTTGGAAATTTTCTTTATAAATTCATAATAACCAAAGCCATTTAGCTCATCTTTGATGTATGAAAGTTTATCAAAATGTGAAAATGAACGGGTAAGGGCAAGGCTATGACCAGAATCATACATATTCATTTCAAATAAAGCTTTAATTTGTTTTAAAATATCATTAATTCTTTTTTCATTATCAAAAACAGATTCATTCATTATTTCTTTTACAATTTCTAAAGATTTTTCGTACCTATCTATAGTAGTTTTAAAGGAAATTTTTATAAAATTATTAATTTCCCCGTCCTTATTTTTTATATTTTGAATTGTAAAATTAAGACCTGCCATATTTATTGGAATTAAATCATCCAAATTTTGGTAAGAATGTTTTTTTGTATCAATTGAGCCCAAAAAGTCTGAAATCAGACAAAGGTATTTGAGATTTTCAAGGTTAAGGTGGTTTATATCAAAGAAAAATTCATTATAAATCATCCCTGCGCTGTCAAGATCGTGGTAGATAAATTTAAAATCATCATCTTCAATTTGCCTTGGAACTTTTTCGATATCAAGGTCTACATCACTAATTTCAAGAGTTGGAATACTAGCCTTATCTTCTTTTGAATCTTCTTTTTCTTGGAAGGCTTTTAATTTTTCTTCCTTTTCCTTTAATTTATCAATCTGATCTTTTGATAAGGAATTTTTCAAATTTTCCAAATCTTGGTCGATTTTTTCTTCAATATTTTTGAAATAATCCTTATCCGGTTTTGCCACAAGAACTAGTTTAGTCTTGTTATTTATAAAATATTTTTGAACCTGTTTTTCAAAATAATCAGTTTCAATCAAATCACCCAATTCGTTTATATAGTCAATTAAATTTAGGCTATCAAAAATTTCATTATCCAGATTGTGCATGAGTATATATTCAATTCCTTTTGAAGCTGAATTCATTTGCTCTCTTTGAGAAAAATCAAAAAGAGCGTGGGCAGCTTTTAGGGAATCTTTTGGAATATGGTGGGCATATTTTTTAAGCTCTTCTTCAATAATTTCAACAAACTTATCTAAATTTTCGTAGGATGTGCCTTGAGCTGTAATTTTAATTGAGGATCTTTCTCCATAGCCAGTCCTTGCATAAAAACTTTCAGGTCCAATTTCCTTGTAAATTCTTTGAGAAATTTCAGAGGAATCTGAGTTGAAAAGGGCGATTGATAAGATTGCGTTTGCAAGTTGGTCTTTTATATTAGCTCTTTTATTTGTCAAAAATGAATATGTCAGATATGATTTATTTTTATCCTCATTGTTTGATTGGAATCTTGTGAAAATTGGTTTCTCATAATAATTTTCACTAACCTTACAATCAGCAATGATTTCTTTTTTCTCATAATGGGACAAATATTCCTCATCAAGATTTTTTAAATATTTTTCAATATCCATATCCCCATAATAAAAAATTTCAGCGTTTGATGGGTGGTAAAATCTTTTGTAAAAGTCTAAAAATTCATCATAAGTTAATTTAGAAATATCATAAGGATTTCCTCCAGACACATATTGGTAGCAGGAGTTTTTGTAAAGATATTTATTTATTTCATTAATGATTATAGTATCTGGATTTGTAGTTGCCCCTTTCATTTCATTGTAAACAACGCCCGATACAGAAAATTTTCCATTTTCATCAATTTTTATGGATTTTCCCTCTTGTAAAAAAATTTCTTCTTTACCTAAAACTTTTGGATTAAAAACTGCATCCAAATAAACATCTTGAAGGTTGAAAAAATCCTTGTCATTTTCGCTTGCCACAGGATAAACAGTTTTATCAGGATAGGTCATGGCATTTAAAAAAGTTTGAAGACTTGATGCAATCATATCCATAAAAGGCTCTTTGGTTCTATATTTTTTTGAACCATTTAAAACAGAATGCTCCAAAATGTGAGAAATTCCCTTGGAAGATTCTGGTGGAGTTTTAAAAGCAATTGCAAAAGTTTTGTTTTTGTCATCGGTTTTTATATAATTAATTCTTGCTCCAGATTTTTTGTGTTCATACAAAAAAACATCCAGACCAAGTTTTTCATATTTTTTATTTTTTATTAAAATATATTTTTCCATTAATAAATCCTTTCTTTATATTTATTACTACAACTATACTCTTAAATAAATTTCATCTCATTAATAGGAAAAAATTAATTTTTAAAAAAATATTTAAAAAATTTCTTGATATAGTGTAAAATAAAACTAGGTTTATTTAATAAATCAATTTAATTTAAGGAGGGAAGTAAATGATAGGTATTATACTGGCAAGTCACGGCGAATTTGCTCAAGGTATAAGACAATCTGGTGAAATGATTTTTGGAGAACAAGAAAAATTAGAAACAGCAGTTCTCTTACCTTCAATGGGTCCTGATGATTTAAGAAAAGATCTTGAAGAAAAAATCAAAAAACTTGATTGTGAACAAATACTTTTCTTAGTAGACCTTTGGGGTGGAACACCTTTTAACCAAGTTTCAGCTCTTATGGATGGAAATGAAGAAAAGTGGGCAGTTCTTACCGGACTTAATTTACCCATGCTAATTGAGGCACTTGGCTCAAGACTTATGGAAGAAAAATCACATGATCTTGCAAAAGTTTTATTAGAGCCTGCCAAAGAAGGAGTAAAAACTAAACCAGAATCCTTGATGGACGATTACAATAAATCTAATGCAAAAGATCAGTCAAAAGAAAATCTTCCAAAACATACTGGAACAATTCCAGAAGGAACAGTAATTGGAGATGGAAAAATTGACGTTGTTCTTGCAAGGATTGATACAAGATTACTTCATGGACAAGTTGCTACAAGTTGGACAAAATCTACAAATCCAACAAGAATTATTGTCGTAAGTGATAATGTAAGTGAAGATGCTTTGCGTAAGTCAATGATAATGGAGGCTGCTCCTCCAGGAGTTAAGGCTCACGTTGTGCCAATTTGGAAAATGGCAGAAATTTTTGAAGATCCACGTTTTGGAGATACAAGAGCAATGTTATTATTTGAAACACCACAAGATGCTCTTGAGCTTATCGAAAAAGGTGCAGATTTAAAAGAAATAAATCTTGGATCTATGGCTCACTCACAAGGAAAGGCTTATGTAACTTCTACCGTTTCTATGGGAAAAGAAGATGTTGAAACTTTTGAAAAATTACTCGACAAGGGAATAAAAATCGATGTAAGAAAAGTTCCAGCAAATCAGCCTGAAAACTTTACAAATATTATGAAAAAAGCAAAATCAGAACTTGGTTTGGCTTAAGGAGGAATTATGTCAGCAATTAGTATTATTTTAATTGTTATAGTTGCTCTACTTGCGGGTATGGAAGGAATCTTAGACCAATTTCAATTCCATCAACCAATCGTTGCTTGTACTTTGATTGGACTTGTAAGTGGACATTTAAAAGAAGGAATTATGCTTGGTGGTGCTCTTCAAATGATTGCTCTTGGTTGGGCAAATGTTGGAGCAGCAGTAGCTCCAGATGCGGCTTTGGCATCAGTTGCAAGTGCTATTATCATGGTTTTAGCTCTACAAGATGGCTCAGGAAATGTAAATAATGCAATAAATACATCACTGTTGCTATACCACTTTCAGTAGCAGGTCTATTTTTAACAATGATAGCAAGAACTTTATCAATTCCAATAGTTCACGGAATGGATGCAGCAGCAGAAGAAGGAAATTTCAGAAAAATTGAAGTTCTTCATATACTTGCAGTTTTGATGCAAGGACTTAGAATTGCTGTTCCTGCAGCAGCACTTTGTTTTGTTTCACCAAAAGTTGTAACAGGCGTTTTAAATTCTATGCCAGGTTGGTTAACTCATGGTATGGAAGTAGGCGGAGGAATGGTTGCAGCAGTAGGTTATGCGATGGTAATTAATATGATGAGTACAAAAGAAACCTGGCCATTTTTTGCAATTGGTTTTGCAGTCGCAGCAATCCCACAACTAACTCTAATCGGACTTGGTGTAGTAGGATTTTCACTTGCACTTATCTATTTAAAACTTAAAGAATCATCTTCATCAAATGGATCAGCTAATACTGGAGATCCACTTGGCGATATTATAAATGATTATTAGGAGGAAATATGACTGAAGTAAATGAAAAAAGAATAGAATTATCAAGATCTGATAGGATAAAAGTATTTAATCGTCATCAACTCCTACAAGGTTCTTGGAATTATGAACGTATGCAAAACGGTGGTTGGTGTTATTCAATAATTCCTGCTATCAAAAAATTATATAAAACAGATGAAGAAAGAAAATCTGCTTTAAAAAGACACTTAGAGTTTTATAATACTCACCCATATCTTTCAAGCCCAGTAATGGGAGTTACTCTTGCTATGGAAGAAGAAAAAGCAAATGGAGCTCCTATTGAAGATAAAACAATAAACTCTGTTAAAGTAGGAATGATGGGACCTTTGGCAGGTGTTGGTGATCCAGTTTTCTGGTTTACAGCAAGACCAATACTTGGAGCTCTTGGTGCATCAATGGCTTTAACAGGAAATATTATTGGACCAATAATATTTTTTGTATTTTGGAATATTATAAGAATGGCATTTGAGTGGAAAACTCAAGAATTTGGTTACAAAGTAGGAAATGAAATTACAAAAGATTTATCAGGTGGACTTTTAGGAAAAGTAAACTTGGTTGCATCAATTGTTGGTATGTTTATAGTTGGCGCTTTGGTACAAAGATGGGTAAATGTAACATTTACTGTAAACGTATCAGAAGTAACTCAACAAGCAGGATCATTTATTGATTGGAATTCTTTATCAACAGGTAGCAAGGGACTTCAAGAAGCCTTTAAGCTTTATAATCAATTAGGATCAGCAGGCCTTGATCAAGTTAAAGTTACAACCTTACAAGATAACTTAAACCAATTAATACCAGGACTTGTTCCAATGTTATTAACACTTGGAATTTGTAAATTATTAAAGAAAAATGTATCTCCAATTGTTATAATAGTTGCTTTATTTATAATAGGAATAATAGCATCTGTACTTGGAATCATGTAATGGTTCAAAGTCAAAATAAAAATGTAGACTTATCCATTAAGGGAAGATGCCTTAATGGATTTACCTCTGATGGCAATATAATGGTAGGCGATAAGGCCTTTGAATTCTATAATGAAAAAAATGTAGAAGATTATATACAAATTCCTTACAAGGAAATTTCCTTTGTGAGTGCGTCAGTTTTATTTGGCAAAAAAATAAATAGATTTGCGATTCATACAAAAGAAAGTGGCAATTTTATTTTTACAACAAAGGATAATAAAAAAACTTTGAGAGCTTTAAATAATTATATTGATTCAAATAAATTGAGAAGGTCTTTATCATTTTTTGAGGTAATAAAAAGAGGTATTAAAAATTTAATTAAAAAATAGGCTTGGATTTTTTCTAAGTCAGATCGTAAACAAACCCTCAAGCACGAATATCTGACTCCAAAAATTGTTGATTTCTAAATTTCAAAATTCTAAAATTGCAAACTCGAGCTACGCTCTCAAACAGTGCGATTTCTTGACGAATTTTGAAATTTGAAATCAAATCAATTTTTTACGTATGATATTCTTAGCATGAGGTTTTGTATACTTTTGAAACAATCTGGCTTGGATATTTCCAAGTCTTTTTTTATTGTAATTTGATATTTTAATAATAAGTTTGCCTTTGTATTTAACAATGAAAATATTTGCAAAAATAAATTATTTAATTTTGATAAAAAATTTTTAGTTAATTTAATAAAATGGGTATATAAATATACATAGAATGAAAAAATGTTTTCATCGACAAAACGGAGGTTATTTTATTATGAAAGATTATAAAACAAACAAATTAAGGAATTTAGCTTTAGTAGGGCATTCGGGAGCAGGAAAAACTTCCTTGACTGAATCTTTGCTATATTTTACAAAGGCTATTAACAGGGTTGGAAAAGTAGCGGATGGTAATACTGTATCTGACTATGAAAAACAAGAAATTAAAAGAAAAATTTCTATCCAAACCTCAATAATTCCTGTTGAATATAAGGATTACAAGGTAAACTTTATCGATGCTCCTGGATTTTTTGATTTTGAAGGAGAAGTATTAAACGCTCTTAGAGCAAGCGAATCAGCTTTGTTTGTAATTGATGGAGAAAATGGAATCGAAGTAGGAACTGAAAAATATTGGAAATATACAGAAAATATTTCTTTGCCAAGAATTATTTTTGTAAATAAATTGGATAAAGAAAATGCCAAATTCAATCAAGTAGTTAGTGACCTACACATAGATTTCTCCAAAAAAATAATCCCACTAACCTTAACCCTTGGGGAAGGGGAAAACTTTGAAGGTTTGATCGATGTTATAGATAAAAAAGCTTTTAAATATGTTGATGGCAAGGTAGAAGAGGTTGAAATACCTGAAATCAGAGTTGAAGAAGTAAATGCTGTTTATGAAGAAATTCAAGAAGTTGTTGCTGAAAGTGATGACGAGTTGATGGATAAATATTTCTCTGGCGAAAGTTTTACTGAAGAAGAATTTAAAGAAGGATTTAGAAAGGCAATTATAAATGGTAATGCTGTTCCTTTAGTTGCTGGTAGCTTGGAGAAAAATATTGGTCTTGATTTGTTGATGGATGTTATTACAAAATATATGCCATCTCCTGATCACAAGGCTGCAAATATTGGATTTAGAGTTACTGATGATTATGAAGAATTTGAAGTTAGCGAAGATAGTCCTTTTTCTGCTGTTGTATTTAAAACAATTGCTGATCCATTTTTGGGTAAGATTTCAATATTTAAGGTTTTATCTGGAGCTATTAAAAAAGATCAAAATTTCTATGATATAAGTAAAGACAAGGAATTAAAGGCTTCAAATATTTTCTATTTAAGAGGAAAAGAACAATATAAA
Source organism: Anaerococcus sp. HMSC068A02 (assembly GCF_001811125.1). Classification (NCBI taxonomy): domain Bacteria; kingdom Bacillati; phylum Bacillota; class Tissierellia; order Tissierellales; family Peptoniphilaceae; genus Anaerococcus; species Anaerococcus sp. HMSC068A02. Next base: position 180,405 of record NZ_KV803761.1, read on the forward strand.
ACAGAAAAAATTGTTGCTGGAGATATTGGAGCATTTTCTAAACAAGATATTCTTCAAACTGGAGATTCTTTATGCACAAAAGAAAGTCCTATAGAATATAAGAAAATAAAATATCCAAGACCAGTTTTATATTATGCAATTGAGGCTGAAAGTAAAAATGATGAGGATAAAATCTCGGCTGCTTTGAAAAAATTATCAGAAGAAGATCCTACTTTTGAAGATAGAAGAGATGCTGAAACCCACCAAGAAGTTTTGGCAGGACTTGGTAATGTTCAACTTGAAGTTTTGATGGATAAATTAAAAGAAAATTATTCTGTTAATACAAAAATTGTTGATTTAAAAATCCCTTACAGAGAAACTATCAAGGGAAAATCTGATGTTCAAGGTAAACATAAAAAACAATCTGGTGGCGCTGGTCAATATGGAGATGTATTTATTAGATTTGAACCATGCGATGAAGAATTTGTTTTTGATGAGGAAGTATTTGGTGGAGCAGTTCCTAAAAATTATTTCCCTGCTGTAGAAAAGGGACTTCGCGATTCAATGGATGAAGGTCCTCTTGCAGGTTATAAGGTTGTTGGAATAAAAGCTACTTTGTATGATGGATCTTACCACCCAGTAGATTCAAACGAACAAGCTTTCAAATCAGCTGCAAGACTTGCTTTCAAAAAAGGAATTGTTGAAGCAAAACCAATTTTGCTTGAGCCTATAATGAAACTTGAAATTAAAGTTGATGAGAAGTACATGGGCGATGTAATGGGAGATATGAACAAAAGACGTGGAAAGATTTTGGGCATGGAACCACAAGAAGATGGCTCACAAATCATTTCAGCTCTTGCACCAGAAAGTGAAGTTTTAAAATATTCAATAGATTTAAGATCAATGACACAGGCTCGTGGATCATTCTCAATGGAATTTGATAAATATGAAGAAGTTCCAAAAGAAATAACAGAAAAAATTATTGAGGAAAATAAAAAAGAATAAAAAATAGTATAGAAAAGGGGCAAATAATGAAAGATTGGAAGATTTTGGAAATTGATCCTTGGATCAAGGATTATAAAAATGATATAAATCTGAGAATGGATGAATATGAAAAACAAAAGGCTAGACTTTTGAAAAAAGGCGAAAAATTAAAAGATTTTGCCAATGCCCACAATTATTATGGCTTTCACAAGGTAAAAACTGGATGGATTTATAGGGAATGGGCTCCAAACGCCAAGGGGCTTTATCTAATTGGAGATTTTAACAATTGGGATAGACACTCCCATCCTCTAAAGAAAATTAATGACGAAGATTGGGAGATTTTTGTTAAAGGAATTAGGACTATTCCACACAAATCCAGAGTGAAAGTTATGGTTGACTATGGAGAAAGCATCCAAGATAGGATTCCTCTTTTTGCAAGAAGGGTTGAAAGAGATGAAAATTTAGATTTTTCTGCAATTGTAGAAAATCCTAGGAAAAAATTTAAATGGACAGATGATAAATTTAAAATTAAAAACCACGATCTTCTAATCTATGAAGCCCACATTGGTATGGCTTGTGAAAGAGAGGGTGTTGGAACTTACAAAGAATTTGAAAAAAATATTTTGCCAAGAATTAAAAAAGAAGGCTACAATACAGTTCAACTTATGGCTATAGCTGAACATCCATATTATGGATCTTTTGGCTACCAAGTTTCAAATTTCTTCGCTCCTTCTTCTTGGTATGGAGAAAATGATGATTTAAAATCTTTAATAAATACTGCCCACGAAATGGGTTTAAATGTGATAATGGATTTGGTTCATTCCCATGCTGTAAAAAATACTATTGAGGGGATAAATCTTTTCGATGGAACAGACTACCAATTTTTCCATGAAGGCGATGAGGGAAATCATCCTGATTGGGATTCTAAATTATTTGATTATCACAAACCTGGAGTATGCCATTTTCTTCTTTCAAATATAAAATATTGGCTAGAAGAATACCACTTTGATGGTTTTAGATTTGATGGAGTAACTTCAATGATTTACAAAAATCACGGAAGAGGGGAAAGTTTTGACAACTATTCAAAATATTTTTCTATGAATACTGACATCGAAGCTATAAACTACCTTCAACTTGCCAATGAACTTATAAGAGAAGTTAAGAAAAATGCCATAACAATTGCTGAAGATATGTCAGCTATGCCTGGAATGTGCCTACCAATTAAAGATGGAGGAATTGGTTTTGACTATAGACTTTCTATGGGTATGCCAGATTTTTGGGAAAAGGCCCTAGAAAAACGAGATGAAGATTGGGACATGGGAAAAATGTGGTACGAGCTTTCAACTTCTAGACCATCCGAAGCTAGAATTTCTTATGTAGAAAGCCACGACCAAGCTCTTGTCGGTTCAAAAACTACGATTTTTAGACTTGCAGATTCTTCCATGTATTGGGATATGGAAAAAACAACCCACAATATCATAATTGATAGGGCGATTGCTCTTCACAAAATGATAAGATGGATTACTATATCTATGGGCGCTGAATCTTATTTGAATTTTATGGGAAATGAATTTGGCCATCCTGAATGGATAGATTTTCCAAGAGAAGGCAATAATTATTCTTTCCATTACGCAAGGCGTCTTTGGTCTTTGGCTGACAATGACCTATTAAAATACGATTGGCTTTTGAAATGGGATGAAAAAATGATTGACCAAATCAAAAAAAATAAGCAATTAGGAAATGATATTTTTAGGCTATGGCTTGATAATGATAGGAAAGTTATTGCCTACAGAAATGGGGATATAGTTTATATTTTCAATTTCCACCCACAAAATTCCTATGATTCTTTCCAAGTGCCAATCCACGATAAGGGAAAATTTAAAGTGATTTTGGATACTGACGATGAAAAATTTGGTGGACTTGGAAGAATTTCAAAAGATTTTATTTATGAATCCAAAAATTTAGAAAATACTGACTACGATGGAATTGAAATTTATATTCCATCAAGAACGGCCCTTGCCCTAAAGAAGGTAAAATAATGAGAATACTTGCTCTTGGAGATTCCTTTACCCAAGGTTATCTTGTAGAATGCAATAATTACACCCGCTTTTTAACTAAGGCGGGTTTTGAAATTATAAATTTTGGAATAAACGGTTCTACAAGCTCTGATATGGTTAAAAGGTATGAAAAAATCAAAAATAAATACAAAAATGTAGATTATCTGATAATATTTGGTGGCTCAAATGACTTTTTGAATGGGCAAAGTGTGAATCTTGCATATTCAAATGTCAAAAGTATATTAAATTTATCTACTGCCAGAAAAAATATTATAATTATACCGCCTTTAATAGAGGAGGAAGACTCTTATCCGATTTATGGATATGTAAATGAAAAAATAAATGAATTTGCAAAAAAACTTTTGGACTTTGATTGTTTGAAAGTTGATTCGAGAAAAATCAAGCCATATTATCTTGATGGTTTGCACATGGGGAAAATTTTTCACGAAAAGCTTGCTTGTGAAATTTTAAAAATTATAGAGGATGATATAAATGAATGAATTAGAAGATATTGAAAATATTGATAAGATGGTTGCAAAGAGCTCTCTTTTACCAGATTTTATGCGAAATAAAATTACTATAAATATTATTTCTGTCCTAATTGTTTTGTTATTGTGTTTTATTACATTAAAATTAGTTCATAAAATAATAAGAAAATTTTTTGAAAGAAACAAAAGCAAAGCAAAAAGAAATACAGCAAAACTTGAAACCCTATCAAGGATTTTTTATTCTATAATTAGGATACTTATAATTTTTATTGCCATAACTATGATTTTGGATATTTTTGGAGTAAACACATCAAGTCTTATAGCTACAGCAGGAATTGGTGGTATCGCCATAGCTCTTGGTGCTCAAACTCTTATTGCAGATTTTGTAAAGGGAGTTTTGATAATATTTGATGACAAGATAAGAGTTGGCGAATGGGTTTCATGCTCTGGAGTTGAGGGAACTGTCGAAGAGGTTAATCTTAGAATCACAAAAATCAGAGATTATAACGGATCCCTTCACATTATTCCAAATTCAAATATAACAAATGTCCAAAATTTTGATAGGGGAGCTCAAAAAAGTGAGGCATATTTTTGCGTATCTAATGATACAAAGCTTGATGAAGTAAAAGCGATGATAAAAAGCGTATCTCAACAAATAAAAACAACGCCAAAATACAAAAATGCTTTTGTAGAAGATTTGAGCTTTTTTGAAATACACGAATTTAAGGATTTCTCCTACACAGTAAGGGTGACATCCTTGGTAAAAGCAGGAATGCAATGGGAGATTTCAAGAAAAGTAAGAGAACTTATAAAAGAAGAGATGGAAAAAAGAAAAATAAAAAGTAGCTTATTAGAAGAGGAAATTTATGAAAAAATATAAATTAAACGATATAGTTAGCCTAAAAAAATCTCATCCGTGCGGAGAAAATAAATGGAAAATCGAAAGAATGGGTGCAGATATGAAGTTAAGATGTTTGGGTTGTGATAAGTTAGTTTGGCTAAAAAGAACAGATTTCGACAAAAGAATTAGGAAAATTCAAGATAAAAACGGGAAATTTGTATCGATAGTAAATTACAATCCAGAAGATTAGAGGAGAAAAAAAGGAATTAATGATAAACGACAAAATAAAAGAAGATTATATAAAAATAATAAACGAAGATTATAAAGATTATAGAAAAGATTACAAAAATTTGCTAGAAAAAAGAAAAGAATATGGAGCGACCTACAAGGAAGAAGTTCTACCTACCTTGTATGATGCGTATTTTTACGACAAAAAAGATTTCAAACTCTATGATGAAATGATAAATATTTTTATGTCTATAGTAGAAAAAGTCACAAAAGAATACCTAGAAAATGAAAATTACAGAAAATTATTCGACCTAGATCCTTTGACAGAAAAATTAATCCTAAAAGATCCAGGCTATGACATTTCAACACCAATAGCGAGATTTGACGTAATGTATGATGGCAAAAAAGACTATAAATTTTGCGAGCTAAACACAGACGGCTCATCAGCTATGCTAGAAGATAAGTCCTTGGCAGATTTGATGAAAGATTCCAAAGCTATAAAAAAACTAGAAGAAAAATATCAAATAAATCATATAAACCTACTAGAAAGTTTGGTAGATTCAATAGAAGATTTATATTTTTCAATAAAAGGCAAAAAAGAAAAAATAAACATAGCCATAGTCGACATAATAGAATTTGATAACATAGAATTTGAAACAATAAAAAAACTATTCCAAAAAAGAGGCCACAATTGCAAAATTGCAAACCTAAAAGATTTAGAAAGAAAAAATAATGGCCTATATATAGAAGATATGAAAATCGACTTAGTCTATAGAAGACTTGTCACAAGCGATTTAATAGAAAACAAAGAATTAGGAAAAAATTTAATAGATGCCTATTTAAATGACGAAATAATAAGCATAGGCTCATTTAGGTCAACACTTTTTTACACAAAAGATATATTTAGAATCCTAAGGCTAGAAGAAAGTCAAAAGATTCTATCAGAAAAAGAAAATGAATTTATAAAAAATCACATACCATATACAGAAAAATTAAATTACGAAAAAGACAAAGAAAAATTGGTAGCAAACAAGGACAAATATATACTAAAACCAATCCAAGGCTACGCATCACACGGAATCTACGTAGGAAAAGAACACACAAAAAAAGAATTTGAAAAAATCTTAGAAGAAATAAAAAATAAAAATTACATTTACCAAGAATATTACACAGTAAATCCTATGAAATTTATAAAAATGGAAAAAGAAAAAGCAAGTTTAGAAAACTTTTCATACGTAACAGGCCTATTTGCCTACAATAAAAAATTCATAGCACCATACATGAGAATAGGAAACGCAGCAATGATAAGTTCAGCAAGAGAATATTACGTAGTAAGTTCCCTAAAAATAAAAGAGAAATAAATTAATAAAAAAATATTTGACAATAGAAAAAAATA
>NZ_KV803762.1:0-285 GCF_001811125.1 Anaerococcus sp. HMSC068A02
ATAAAAAATTATCTTGATGAAGATAATGAAGCCTTTACCCGTTCCATTCAAAATGAAATGGAAGAAATGGAAAAAGTAGAGATAGAAAAACAAAGAGTAAGGCTAATTAATAATAAGTCGAGGATACAAGAGTTAGAAAGGCTTATGTGCCGTATTTACGAGGATATGATACTAGAAAAAATACCAAGTAGTAGATATGAGATACTTAATAGCCAATACGAAACAGAGCAAAGGGCTCTAAGTAAAGAGATTGAAGACTTAGAGCTTGTAATATCAAGATATGAA
>NZ_KV803763.1:0-536 GCF_001811125.1 Anaerococcus sp. HMSC068A02
GATGCAACTGTTCTTCCACCTTCTCTTACTGCGAATCTTAATCCTTCTTCTAGAGCGATTGGTTTTTGTAATTTGATTTTGAATGTTGCGTTGTCTCCTGGCATTACCATTTCTGTTCCTTCTTCTAGTTGGATGTCTCCTGTTACGTCTGTTGTTCTGAAGAAGAATTGTGGTCTATAGCCTGAGAAGAATGGGGTATGTCTTCCGCCTTCTTCTTTTGTTAGTACGTATACTTGTCCTTCGAATTCTGTGTGTGGGTGTACTGAGCCTGGTGCTGCTATTACTTGTCCTCTTTGGATTTCGTTTCTTTGTACTCCTCTTAGTAGTAATGCACAGTTGTCTCCTGATTCTGTTGTTTCTAGGGATTTGTGGAACATTTCGATTCCTGTTACTACTACTTCTCTTGTTTTGTCTGTTAGCCCTACGATTTCTACTGTTCCGCCTAGTTTTAGGGTTCCTCTTTCTACTCTTCCTGTTGCTACTGTTCCTCTTCCTGAGATTGTCATTACGTCTTCTACTGGCATTAGGAATGGTTG
>NZ_KV803764.1:0-1578 GCF_001811125.1 Anaerococcus sp. HMSC068A02
TCTCCAGCTTCTTTAAAAATATTTATTATTTCTTCCGTTTCTTCTTTATCCTTGCCCATGATTAAAGCTAAGCGTTTTTTCCCGCCCTTTCCTTGTCTAACTTTTACATAATATTGTCCGTTGACTTCTTTTAAATCAACCCCTCTTACAGCTTCCATTTCTTTTTTTCTTAATCCTGTAGAGCTTGTTATTTTAGAAAATTTTCTTTCTAGATCTTCTGATATGTGTTTATCTCTATTAGCTTCATATCGACTTCTTTTGATTGATTTTCTTGTCCTTGGTGGTGTCGCTATGAAGTTTGTAGATGATGTTCTTAAAACCTTTGATATAGCTGATTTGGCTGTGCTAATTGAGTAAGCAGATAAGCCTTGATTAGTTAAGATTTTCAGATATTCATTTACATGTTCTGTTTTAACTTGTTGTATTTTCTTTATTTCAGGATAATTTTCTTTCAAAAATTCTGCAAATTTATAACATTGTTGTTTGTAAGTTTTATAAGTTGTAACGCTATAAATTTTATTGTTTGCAGTGGCTGATGAATCGTGTTTATCATCATTTCTTGATGTACTCATACCATCATTTAACATTTTTGTTAATCTATCATAAATCTGTTTTTTTAAAATGTATTTCTGCTTTCTTTTATTCCATTTTTTAGTTTTTTTCTTTTCTTCATCTATTATTCCAAATTCTTTGTTAAAAGCTTTGTTTGTGATATTAAAAGACATAGAATGCTCCTTTCAAATATATAAACTATCTTTTTAAAATTAAAGCTCTTAAAATCGATTCTAGAGCCTTATTTGCTACTCTAATTGTTAAGACTAAGCTTTTTATACTACCGAGTCCGTAGAAGCTTATAAGTTGTCTAATCTAAGACAAAACACATTTTTTAAAGAGCTTGGCTTGCTCTAAAGTACACATTTTTAGATTGATAGCTTGGCTTGCTATTTAATGGTTTTGTAAGTGCATTCCTACACTATACATTTTTTTACCTACTTAAAATTTTTGCTCTATAAACCTTTTTTATTTTTTTCCTTACTCCATATTTTGCAACTTCCTTTCTTTGTTTCCTCATTTTTTATCACTTCCTTTTTTGTTTTCTCCATGCCATCAATTTTCTATCTATAATTTGTCAGAAAGAGTCCTTAATAACAAAAGAGTTTAAAAACTTATCCTTGGCAAGTACCCTAAATCTGTTTATACGTCCATAAATGGAGCGTATAAACAGATTTTTTGTGAGTAAAATAAATTAATAGTATTTTTTTGTAAATTAGATTATTAGGTAAGTTCTAAAAAAATTTCTGACATATACAAGTTGAAATTAAAATATCGGAGGATTTCAACTTGGATAATATGTCAAATAAAAATAATCAATTAGATTCTTTGGCTGTGCTTCTTCAAGAATTAATAGAAAAGTATGTAGATCAAATAGACTTTGAAAAATTGGAAGTACCGCCAAGACTTTCAGAAAAAAATAAAAATGAGGATAATATTAATTCTTCGGATTAGGCTACTGCATTGACTTTTATATTAAGACTTATGTAAAATGTAGGTATAACTATAACGTGAAAATATGTCCAA
>NZ_KV803765.1:0-51014 GCF_001811125.1 Anaerococcus sp. HMSC068A02
CAGTTAAATGATAGCAGAAAAAGGAAAGAGGCAATTCTTGAAGAAAAAATAACCTCGGATAATATTTATAAGATTCTTGTAAATTTTAATAGCCTTTATACAGTTCTTTCAGATATCGACAAGAAGAGATTACTTAACGAAATGATAGAAGAAATTCAAATTTATGACGAAAAAACAGAAAAGGACACTTGGATAAAATCGGTTGTTTTCAAGCTTCCGCTTATAGATAATGAGATTGACTTTGGTTTGGACAATAAAGATAATGTCGAGAGTGTAGTATTGATGTCAAGAGAATAGGATAAGATGTTACAAGACTGTTGGTATCAATGGCTTTTAGGATTGTTGAAAGAAACCTTAAAGCCATTTTTCTATTAGAAAAACACCTCGTGGGAACATATCAATAGTAAAAATCGTAGGGGTGTGTAGACAGGATAGATATTTATAGGGAGAGTGAACAGAATAGATATTAGGACTTGACACATCAATTAATAAGTTGTAAAATATAAACAAGTTAGCAGATTAGCTAATAAAGTAATAGGAGGTAATCATGAACAATCACGAACTGACTTTTGGGGATTTTATTTCTCAGAAGAGAAAGGATTTAAGAATCACCTTAAAGGATATGGCGGACAGGCTTAATATCTCTTCACCGTATCTAAGCGATGTAGAGAAAGGAAAAAGAGATTCTTTTGACTTAGAGAGGTTGAACCAAATTGCTAAAATATTAAACTTGGATGAAGAAGAATCATCCATTATGATGGATTTAGCTGGAAAGCAAAGAAATACGGTGGCACCTGATTTGCCAGAGTATATTTTAAAGACTAAAGGCTTAAGCGTAGCTTTGAGAAAGGCTAGAGACTTAGATGTTAAAGAAGAAGAGTGGATAAAATTCATTGAAGAAATTGAAAAAGAGAGGTAGGCATGTATCAATATAACTTCAACAAATCAAGTACATGTGCTCCATTTATCACTTTAGATCAAATTGAATCACTGACCGAGCAAATTCTCAATAAATATTGTCCTTCTGCAATTGAAAATTTTGAAGCGGTAGATATTGAGGGACTGGCAGAATTTGATTTAGGGTTTAATGTTGAGTATGCCTACTTATCTCATAACGGATGCTATGCAGGAATGATGGTCTTTAATGATGACCAAGTAATACGAACAATGAAAAGTCTAATGCCAAATGTTGAAACTGGACAATGGGAACTAGAATACCTTACAGATAGAGCCAATACTATTCTAATAGATAAGCAATTAGACAATCCAAGAGATAAAGGATTTAGAAGATTTACCCTAGCTCATGAATGTGGACATGGTGTAATTCATCCGTGTGTATTCTATAGAGATCCAAACCAACTAACTTTTTTTAATGAAGAAGAAAAGCCTGCGTCACTAGCTTGTCGAACTGGCGATGTTAATAAGAAGAAAAATAAACGCTGGGGATTTATGGATACAATAGAATGGCAGGCGAATACATTTGCTTCTTGTCTTTTGATGAATAAAAAAGCGATTAGAAAGTATTTATACTATCTAGGTTATGATAAGCACATTAAGGATGAAACTTATCTATTTGATTTCATCATGAAAGTATCAGAGCAATTCCAAGTATCAAAAACAGCAGCATTAGTTCGATTAAAAGTATTAGGCTATGCACCTAATGACTTTGAATTAACAAAAGAACTATATAACGAATTTAGTTTTTAAAATATAGCTTAGCTATATTTTTTTAAGAAAGAAATTAGCAAAGAAGCTAACAAGGAAAGATAAGGAGGTATTATGGAACAAATGGCATGTCCAGTCTGTAAAAAGAGATTTTTTGATGTATCAAGAATTCCTTTAGAGAAAATAGAGATAGCAGCAAAATGTCCACACTGTGGGAAAATTTCAACACTGGAAATATCAAACAAAAATAAGAAAAAACCATACCGAGCAAAGAAGTAAATGTAACTATCAAATAGCCGGATGAGTATTCAAAAGGAAACTCATCTGGCTATTTTTATATTAAGGAGGTGATCCTATAGAAATAAGAAACAAAGAAGGAAAAAGAGTCTGTGATATTAGCGAAGACAAGAAAAAGCTAACTATCAGGCGAGGTAAAAGTACAACCATAGCCTATGTAGTTAAAGGCGAAATTAAAATTTTAAATAAGTAAAAGAGATATCCGCAAGAACGCTAGACGGCAGTCGGAAAACCAAACCATGGTTTTCTATTGCCGTCTTTTTTTGTTTTTACGGATGGCCTTCTTGCGGATCTAGAGATTTTGCAAGGAGGCAAAAGATGGCAAAGAAAAGATATTTAGAAATAAATGGCAAAGAAATCGAAGTTAGTGAAGAAGTCTACAAAGAATATATGAAACCAATCTGGAGAGAAAAAAAGAGAATACAAAGAGCCTACAAGAATTTAGAAGAACTACAAGATAAAGACAGAATTAAAACAGCGACTGAGAAAAATGGAAACTATGTCCAAGCAGGAAGTTTAGAAACAGGCTTTGTCGAAACAAAAGAATATGGTCTTCCCTTATCCCTTGATGTTGCTGAAGAGGAATACGACTTTGAAGTAACTAGCGTTAAAAATACTGAGGACATAGTAACGTACAAACTTCTAGAAGAAGCATTCTTAGAAATCATTAGTGAATTTTCTGAAAGAGATAAAAAAGTTCTAAAACTACTTTTTCTCTACGAAATGAAAGAAAGAGAAGTCGCAGAAGTAGTAGGAATATCCCAAAAAACAGTTAATAACATCAAAAATAAGCATTTACCAAAGATTCAAGAAAAATTGAGACCTTGGAAAAAATAATTACTCAAAAACTTACTAGATGTCCTAAGGAATATGAGGGAAGAAGTCTTACTTAAATACAAACAGGATGTCCTAAGAAGTAAGAGAATATACAACTTACTCAAAATGAAGGCAAATGTCCTAAGGAGTATGAGAGGAGAAATCTTACTCAAAAATTTAATGAATGTCCCAAGGAATATGAAAGGAGGAACAAAGTGGACTTAGTAAAAAACGAACAGATGGCAGAAAGTTTAATAGCCATCTCAATTGTTGCCAAGAAGATAGCTATGGAATTAATGCAACCAGAGAAAGGAGAAAAAAGTGTCAAGAATAAAGCTATTAATGGAAATCAAAGAAGATGCAGAGAATCTTGCATCTAGTATAGGTGTCCTTCTCACAGCTTTAGAAAGTGATGAGGAAGTTCCTAAAAAGGAAGAAAAGGTAAAACAAGAAGAAAAGACTTATGAGATTGAAGATGTTAGAAAGATACTAGCCGACAAATCAAGATTAGGCCATACAGCTAAGATAAGAGAACTCTTAGAAAAGTATGGGGCTAAAAAGTTATCTGAGATTGAACCAAGTAACTATAAAAGCTTGGTAGCAGATGTGGAGAAACTCTAATGAGTGCTCACGCAATATTGTCTGCCTCAAGTAGTTCCCGTTGGATTCACTGTCCACCAAGCGTTAGGCTTTCTCAAAAATATGAAGATGAGATTAGTCCTTATGCACTTGAAGGTACTTCAGCTCATGCCTTAGCAGAATATAAAATAAAGAAGTTATTAGGTTTAGATACTAAAGACCCAACAGAGGATTTAGATTTTTATGATGAGGAAATGGATGAGCTAACTGAGGGATATGCTTCATATGTGACAGAAGTAGTAAGTAGATACGAAAGCCCAGCCGTCTTTGTGGAAGAAAAACTTGACCTATCGGAATATGTTAAAGAGTCCTTTGGTACAGCTGACTGTGCAGTTGTTGGAGGAGAAGACCTTCATATAATTGACTTAAAGTATGGCCAAGGTGTTTTGGTAGACGCTAGAGAAAATACTCAACTCATGTTATATGGACTTGGTGCATTAAGTCTCCTTGATGGAATTTATGATATCGAAAATGTAATACTTCACATCTATCAACCAAGAAGATGCAATATCTCAACTTATGAAATCAAGAAGATAGAACTTTATGAGTGGGGAGAAACCATACGAGAAATTGCAGATAAAGCTTACAAAGGCGAGGGAGAATTCTCTTGTGGAGAATGGTGTATCTTCTGCAAAGCTAAGAATAAGTGTAGAAAAAGAGCGGAAGAAAACCTGAAACTAGCACAAGAAGAATTTACCCTGCCACCAGAACTATCTGATGATGAAATTGAAGAGATTCTACCAAGATTAGACGAACTGGAACAATGGGCCAAAGATATCAAGGTTTACGCTTTAGAAAGAGCAATGAAGGGTCATAGATGGAAGAACCTAAAACTTGTCGAAGGTAGGTCTAATAGGAAATACCGAGATGAAGATAAAGTTGTAAAAAAAGTAAAAGAACTGGGATTTAATCCCTTTGAAGAAAAGTTACTTGGCATCACAGCTATGACTAAGTTACTAGGTAAAAAAGTCTTTGATGAAAATATCAGCGACTTATTAGAAAAACCAAAAGGAAAGTTAACCCTAGTTAGCATTGATGACAAACGAGAGGAAGTAAAAATTGACAATGTTAAAGAAGAATTTGGAGTGGTTAAGGAATGAAAAAAATACCACTTACAAAAGGACTTTATGCATTAGTTGACGATGAAGATTACAAAGAACTATCAAAATATAAGTGGTTTGCCAGCGGTCATCCAGGTCAGTTATATGCCTGTAGACACAATCCAGAGAATAAATCTCGCCATATTAGAATGCATAGGCAAATTCTAAATGCTCCAGAGAATATGGAAGTAGATCATATAAATCTGAATAGATTAGATAATAGACGATCTAATTTGAGGCTAGCAACTAGACAAGAAAATTCTTTTAATAGAAAAAAGTTTAACATGAAATCTCACTCTAGATATAAGGGAGTTACTTTTCATATTAGAGATAGATGTTGGCAAGCGTGCATCAGAATAAATGAAAAGCATATTTATTTAGGCAGTTTTGATAAAGAAGTAGACGCTGCAATGGCGTACAACGAAGCGGCAAAAAAGTATCATGGTAGATTTGCAAAATTAAATATAATTCAGGAGGAAAATTATGCAAAATAAAACAAAAGTAATTACAGGTGAAGTTAGATTATCATATTTTAACGGATGGGAACCAAAGTCAATCAATGGTGGTAAAGAAAGATACTCAGTATCCGTTATTATCCCAAAGAGCGATCAAAAGACAATCGAAAAAATTGAAAAAGCAGTAGATGCCGCTATTGATGAAGGACTTTCTAAATTTAATGGAAAGAAGCCGAATAAGAAATCTATTAAACTTCCATTAAGGGATGGTGACACAGAAAAAGATGATGAGGCTTATGCAGATGCATACTTCTTAAATGCCAACTCTATGACAGCACCTCAAATTGTGGATAGAAACGTAGAACCAATTCTTGATAGAAGTGAAGTCTACTCAGGAGTTTATGCAAGAGTATCCCTTAACTTCTATGCCTACAATGTAAATGGCAATAAGGGCGTAGCGGTTGGGCTAGGGAATATTCAAAAACTAAGAGATGGTCAACCTCTAGGAAATAGGTCTAATGCAGCAGATGACTTCGATGCTATGGACGATGATGACGAAGATTTCTTAGCATAGGAGGATTTTATATGAAAGAAACAATTTTAGCTATTTTGATGGGATTATGGTCTTACTACTGGTATAAGTTAGGCTATGTTCAGGCTCAAATTAATGAAACACAAAAGAGAATCAGGGAAATTTATAGAGATATAGAGAAACAATTGGATGAAATGCAAAGAACTGTTGATAAATGCATCCAATCATTGGACGAAATTAAATATAAATGAAGAAAATATCAATAGATCTTGAGACCTATTCTTCAGTTGATTTAGGCAAAAGTGGTGTATACAAGTATGCCGAGAGTGAGGATTTTGAAATCCTCCTCTTTGCCTATTCTATTGATGATGAAGAAGTTAAGGTCATAGATTTGGCAAGTGGAGAGATTGTTCCTGAAGAAATATTATCAGCACTTAGTGATGAAAGTATAGAAAAGTGGGCTTTTAATGCAAACTTTGAAAGGGTGTGTCTATCTAGGTTTTTAGGTAAGAGGCTAAAACCTCAAGGTTGGTATTGCACCATGATTTGGTCAGCCTATCTTGGTCTACCTCTATCGCTTGAAAAAGTTGGAGAGGTTTTGAAACTAAATAAGCAAAAGATGAATGAAGGCAAGGCCCTTATTAGATACTTTTCTATTCCTTGCAAACCAACTAAGACCAATGGTATGAGGACAAGAAATCTACCACATCACGACTTAGAAAAGTGGTCTACCTTTAAGGAATATAACCAAAGAGATGTGGAAACAGAAATGGCAATAAAGAAAAAACTATCATATTTTCCTATGCCTCAATCAGAATGGGAAAACTACTGGATAGACCAGAACATCAATGATAGAGGGATTTTGATTGATGAAGTTTTAGTTGATTCAGCTATTAAATTTGATGAAATATTACGAGAAGAAAATATGGACAGAGCCATAGAACTAACTGGTCTTGAGAATCCAAACTCTCCCTTACAGCTAAAAGAATGGCTTAATAAAAAAGGCTTAGAGATAGATTCCTTAGCTAAAAAAGATGTAGAGTCTGCTATTAAAAATGCTGAAGGTCATATTAAAGAAGTTTTGGAACTTAGACAAGAACTATCTAAGTCTTCAGTTAGAAAATATGATGCTATGAAAAATGTAAAAGGAAAAGACAAACGTGTGAGAGGGCTCCTTCAATTTTATGGGGCAAATCGTACAGGAAGATATTGTTTAACTGGAGATCACGAAGTTTTAACTGATAAAGGCTGGGTTAGACTTGATAAATGGAATGGAGGGAACATTGCTTGTTGGAATACCATAGGAGAAAAAATATCTTTTCAAAAGTCTGAAATGGTTAAGTTTCCATTCAGTGGACAAATGGTTTTCTATGAAGATAAAAGAATATCTCAAATAAGCACAACTGAACACAAGATGTATTTTAAAAATCATTATAAGAGTGAGTGGAGAGTTGGAGAAATATCCGAGATGCTAAATTATGCACATCCAGCTATTCCATTTACTGGATATAGACAAGTTCAGTCAAATTTAGATCATATTCAGCTTAGAGTTCTTATTATGATTCAAGCGGATGGACATTATACTGCAGAAGGAAATATAAAACTTTCTTTTTCAAAACTTAGAAAAGTTGAAAGATGTAAAAGTCTTTTGAGAAAAGCAGAAATTTGCTTTAATTTGAAAGAATACATGGATAAGTCAAAGAAAAGATATGTTTTTACTATCTACTCTAGACACCTACCTTTGTGGCTTAGAATGTTTGAAAACAAAACATTTGACACATGGCTATTTGATGAAAGTGCAGACGTGTTCTTTGATGAACTTGTTCATTGGGACGGATATCAAAGTGCTAAAAACAGCATTCAGTATTCTACAGTAAATAGGAAAAATGCAGATATAATACAGGCCTTTGCTCATCTAAGTGGTAGAGCATGTCAAATGAGTATAAAGAAAAGATCGCAAGTTCATAACAATTGGCAAGATGCATATATATTAGACATTTGGTTAAGACCTAAAAACGCACATCAAATACAAAGAAAAGCAAAGAAAATAGACTATACGGGAATGGTCTACTGTGCTATGACTCCAACAGGTTTCTTTTTAGTGAGGAGAAATGGAAGAGTATGGGTTACAGGAAATTCAGGACGTCTTATCCAGGTACAAAATTTGAGGAGAAACAATCTAAAAGATTTAGAACTAGCTAGGAGTCTTGTAAAAAATAGAGATTACGAAACTATGGAAATCCTCTATGAATCCCCGTCTGATGTTTTATCTCAATTAATAAGGACAGCCTTTATACCAAGAGAAGGCACCAGGTTTATTATTTCAGACTTTTCAGCAATAGAGGCCCGTGTCCTTGCATGGCTTGCAGGAGAACAATGGGTACTGGACGCTTTTGAAAATGGAGAAGATATCTATTGTAGAACAGCATCAAGGATGTTTGGAGTGCCAGTTGAAAAGCATGGAGTAAATGGACATCTAAGACAAAAAGGAAAGATTGCTACTTTAGCCTGCGGTTATCAAGGGGCCTTAGGTGCTCTAAAAGCAATGGGTGGTATTGAGATGGGTTTATCTGAAGATGAACTTCAATCAATAGTCGATTCTTGGCGAGAGGCAAATCCTAATATAGTAAGTCTTTGGTGGGACATAGATTCAGTTGTAAAAAGAGTTGTAAAGACTAGGACTAAAGAAAAATATAAGAGCCTAGTTATTAGCTATGAAAAAGGCCTTCTTTTTATACAACTACCCTCAAAAAGAAGACTTGCTTATCCAAAAGCAAAAATAGGGATGAATCGATTTGGTGGAGAGTCAATAGTCTATGAGGGAATCGTAGTAGGAAATAAATGGGACAAGATAGAATCTTACGGCGGTAAATTTGTAGAAAATATTGTTCAAGCAATAGCCAGAGATATTTTAGCAGAGGCTATGATGAGAATTGAAAATGAAGGATTTAATATCGTCATGCATATCCATGATGAAGTTGTAATAGAAAGTGACTCATCTAGTATTGAGGAAGTAAATCAAATTATGTCCGTTGTTCCAGAATGGGCGGATGGACTTATCTTAGATGCAGATGGATTTGAAAGCGAATTTTATAAGAAAGATTAATGGAGGTATATTCATGTTTTATGTGAAAGAAAAAATCAATGATTCTATGGAAATAAGCATTGAAATAAATGATGAGAATGTCTTTTGCACCTGTCCAAAGTGTGGAAAAGAAGTTCAAGTCGATTTAGTCGAAGTATTGGAAGATGGCGATTTATTTTCTACTCAAGTTTTCTGTAATACTTGTAGTGAAACAATGAGTGATATTTATGAATAAGGAACTATACAACAGGAGTGGGTGCAAGGATCCCACTCCTTATCAAGCAATTAAAAATGCAGAGAAGAAGTACTATCCTTTGGTATATATCTGCAGTCCATTTTCTGGAGATGTTGAAAATAATGTAATCAAGGCACAGAAGTATTCTCGATATGCCTTAGATAAAGGAAATATTCCTATAGCACCACATCTTTTATTTCCTCAGTTTATGAATGATGAAAAGGAGAGAAGACTTGCCATGCATTTTAATTATGTCCTTCTTGGAAAATGTGAAGAAGTATGGGTCTTTGGTGACAAGATAAGTCCTGGAATGGCTGAAGAAATAAAGATTGCTGAGAAGAGAAAAATGAAGATTCGCTATATAAAGGAGGTAGTCTAATTGAAAATATACACCTCAAATTTAATAGGAGTGGAGTCAAACTGTGTTTATCCAAATGAGGTTAATGCAGTAGATGTTAGGTCATTTGAGAAAGCTGCAAGTTTTGATCATGTAATGGCTAAGTATAAAAATTCCTACAGGTCCAATGATAATTTCATAGAGTCAGAATGTGTTCCCATGGATATAGACAACGACCATTCAGAAAATCCAGATGATTGGATTTCAACTAACGATTTAAAGAGAATATTTGACGGAGTTAAATTTGCCATAGTTTACAGCAGAAACCATAGAAAAGAAAAAAATGGAAAAGCTGCAAGACCAAGGATGCACATATATTTCCCAATTCCTAAGATTACAAATTTAGCTGAATATGTAGGAATCAAAGAAAGGTTAGCGGAGACCTATACTTTCTTTGATGGCAATGCCTTAGATGGAGCTAGATTTTTCTTTGGAGTTAAGAATCCTGCCGTTGAAATAGTTAGGGGAAGAAAATATGTGATAGAAATCCTAAAAGATAACTTTGAGGATTTTGATAACTCTCAAGACTTGATTCAGCAAGGCTCTAGAAATTCAACTATGAACCATTTTGCTGGTAGGGTTTTAATTCGATATGGAAATACAGATGAGGCGAGAGAATTATTCGATAAAAAAGCTAGTCTTTGTTCACCACCACTCCCAGATAATGAACTGGAACAAATATGGAGGTCTGCTTGTAGGTTCTATAAAAAAGTAGCAGCAAGTGAAGATTATATACCACCTGAAGAATACAATGAGAGATATGAGGAATATAAGCCAGAGAAACTTACAGATATAGCAATGGCTGAAATCTTTACTAAGCACAACAAAGATAAAGCTATCTACACTATATCTCAAGGCTGGCTTTATTGGACGGGCAAGAAGTGGGAAGATTCTGAACTAAAAGTAATGAGTCTTTATATGGAGACTGCCAAAAAAGTTCTAGAAAATGCAAGTATTGAATTTAAAGAGGTCTATCAAGAATTAGCAGATGCTGAAATGATGGGAAGTAAGGAAGAAAAAGCACAAGCAAAGTTAAAAGTAAATACTGCAAAAGCCTATCTCAATTTTGCTAAAAAAATGAACGACCATGGAAAAGTATCTGGAATATTAAAACTAGCTAAGTCTTTGTTAGAAGTTAAAAATGAAAAACTAGATTCAGATGCTTTTATTTTAAATACACCTGTTGGAGTTATTGATTTAAAAACAAGTGAAATAAAAGAGCATGACCCGTCTTACTATTGTACGAAGATTACTGCCCTAGCTCCAAGTAAGGATAATATGGATATGTGGATAGATACTTTAAGGGATGTAACTGGTGGAGATGATGAGTTTATTAATTTCTTAAAGTTCCATGCAGGATCTACATTAATAGGTCATGTTTATGAAGAAGCACTCCTTATAGCTTACGGAGATGGAGGAAATGGGAAGTCTACAGTCTTTAATTCAGAGGCTCACGTTCTTGGAGACTATGCAGGTAAAATTCCAGCTGAGTCTTTAACAACAAGAGCGAAGAATGTGAAGGTTGATCTTGCAGAGTTATGTGGTAAGAGATTTATTCTAGCCTCTGAAACAGAAGAGGGTCAAAGACTGTCAAGTTCTATGTTAAAGCAGATAGCAAGTGTTGATGATATTTCAGCAGAAAGAAAATACTATGCACCCTTTTCATTTACGCCAACACATTCTACTATTCTTTATACAAATCATCTACCAAAGGTGGGCTCTAATGATCGAGGAACCTGGAGAAGAATTGTGGTGGCTCCATTTTCTGTCGCCATTAAAAATCCTAAGACAGACTATATAGATAAGCTTCTAGAAAATGCAGGTGGGGCAATTCTACAGTGGATGATTGAAGGAGCAAAAGAATATATAGATGCAGGCTTTAAATATCCAAAGTGTAATGTTGTAGATGATGCTAAAAGATCATATAAAGAAGAAAATGACTGGATAAACCATTTTATTTCAGATAAATGCATAAAAGGAACAAATTATAAAGAGATGAGTGCAAGGTTATATCAAGTTTATCGTGAGTGGGCTGGTTCAAATGGAGAATACATTAGGAACAATAGAGATTTTTCACGAGCCCTTATAGCAGAAGGTTATGAAAAGAAAAGGACAAATAGGGGAATTGAATGGGGCGGTATAACCATCAATGATTTAATGGAGTCGGAAGACGACTTTTTATAAATGCATCTTAGTGTAGCATTTATAGGCTAAATAAAGATGATTGTATAGAAAAAAGTTTTTCTTAATTAATGAAAAGTGCATACACTAAACTACAAAAAAGACATGACTATTTACACTTGACTTAACACTGAAATGGCTTAATATACGCATTTTGTATGGTGTGAATAGTTATAGCCTACTTTCTTTTATATATTATTTTTATTCTCTCGTGTAAAAGGTTTATAAAAAGCTACACTATACAACACTTAAAAAATGGAGGATTTATGAATTTCTATAACTACATGATGAAAAATCACTTAAATGAAATGTCTCCAAGAGGAGATTTAGCAAGAGATATGATGGAAGATAGAGACTTTCCTAAAAATAAAACGGGGAAATTTAAGGGCTGGAAAAGACTGATTAAAAATTATTTAGAAAGCCAGGGTGCTTGTTATGATTGTATGATGACTTTTGAAGAAGCGTGGAAGGAGTATGAAAATTGCGAGAGAAAGAGATTGAATCTGCCCTTGTTAAAAGAGTAAAAGAGAATAAGGGTCTTTGTCTTAAATTTACATCTCCATCAATGACGGGAATACCAGACAGGATAATACTTCTACCTAAAGGTAAAATCGGATTTGTTGAAACAAAAAGACCTGGAGGAGAACCAAGACCAATTCAGAAAAAGAGAATAAGGCAATTTAAAGATTTAGGTTTTAAGGTTTATGTTCTTGACTCCAAAGAAAACATTGATGAAATAATAAAGAGAATCGGAGGTGACTAATTGGAATATACTCCACATAAATATCAAAATTATGCTACTGAATTTATAAAAGAAAATAAAGAATCAGCAATTCTACTGGACATGGGTCTCGGTAAGACTGTTATAAGCCTAACAGCTATAAAAGACTTACTCTTTGATTCTTTTGAAATTTCTAAAGTCTTAATAATAGCGCCACTAAGAGTTGCTAGAGATACATGGAAGGAGGAAATAGAAAAATGGTCTCACCTTGATATCTTAAAATATTCAGTGGTCATAGGTAGTGAAAAAGAAAGAATAAAAGCATTAGAAGAACAAGCAGATATTTATTTAATCAATAGGGAAAATGTATACTGGCTAATAAATAAGAGCGAACTGTCCTTTAACTACGATATGATTGTAATTGATGAACTATCCTCTTTTAAGTCTCATAGGTCAAAGAGGTTTAAAGCTTTGATGAAAGTTAGACCAAGGGTAAAAAGAATAGTTGGTCTTACTGGAACTCCATCATCTAACGGCCTAATGGATTTATGGGCTGAGTTTAGACTGCTTGATATGGGTCAAAGACTTGGAAGATTTATTGGTCAGTACAGGGAAATCTACTTCAAACCAGATAAGAGAAATGGACCAATCATCTATTCCTATAAACCACTGCCTTTTGCTGAAGATGCAATCTATGAAAAGATATCAGATATAACAGTTTCTATGAAAGCTGAAGATTACCTAAAAATGCCAGAGAAGATAAACAATGAAGTCTTTGTAAATCTATCAGATAAAGAAAGAGATATCTATGAGACCTTAAAAAAAGACTTGGTTGTTAGTATTAAGGATAAAGATATAGATGCAGTTAATGCTGCTGCACTTTCTAATAAGTTACTGCAAATGGCTTCAGGTTCTGTTTATGATGAAGATAAAAATATGATCCATATTCATGATAGAAAGCTTGATGCCTTGGAAGATTTAATAGAAGGTGCAAATGGTAAACCTGTTTTAATAGCTTATTGGTATAAGTCAGATTTAAAAAGAATAAAAGATAGGTTTGATGTAAGAGAACTTAAGACAAGTAAGGACTTTAAAGAATGGAATAAAGGTAAGATTCCAGTGGCTA
Source organism: Anaerococcus sp. HMSC068A02 (assembly GCF_001811125.1). Taxonomy (NCBI): domain Bacteria; kingdom Bacillati; phylum Bacillota; class Tissierellia; order Tissierellales; family Peptoniphilaceae; genus Anaerococcus; species Anaerococcus sp. HMSC068A02. Next base: position 13,250 of record NZ_KV803765.1, read on the forward strand.
TTATTCATCCTGCATCTGCTGGTCATGGACTTAACCTACAAGCTGGAGGTTCAACACTTATTTGGTTTTCTCTTACTTGGTCCTTGGAACTTTATGAACAAACCAATGCCAGACTTTATAGGCAGGGTCAGAAAGAAACGGTTGTGATTCATCATATCTTAGCAAAAGGAACTATAGATGAAGACGTGATGAAAGCATTAGAAAATAAGAACAAAACACAAGCTGCACTTATTGATGCAGTGAAAGCAAATCTGGAGAGTTGATGTCATAGAATGTCACTAAGAACATTTGATAAGCTTAATATACGAGCAGGAGTTCTATGGAGAACTTACCTCAAAAACGTATGGAGGTAAGAAATGAATGCAAAAGAATATTTAAAACAAGCTTTTTATTTAGACAAGAGAATAAACTCAAAGCTGGAGCAAGTTGAATCACTCAACGCTCTAGCAACAAAAGCTACATCCACCTTATCAGATATGCCTAAGAGTCCTAATAGAGGATCATCAAAACTTGAAGATACTATCGTAAAGATCATAGACCTTCAAGAAGAAATAAATAGGGATATAGATAAGTTGGTGGATTTAAAGAAAGAAATCGTAAGAACAATAAAAAAGATTGAAGATAAAGAACTTCAGGTAGTTTTAGAAAAAAGATATCTTTGTTTTGAATCTTGGGAGAAGATAGCAGTTGAGATGAATTACTCAATTCAGCATATCTTTAGACTTCATAGTAATGCTTTGAAAAATATAGAGATATAAAAAAATCGGGTGACGCTTAAATGCATCACCCGCAAAACTTTCGTTTTCAATTCGTGTTTTTATTATAGTATTAAATTTAAAACTTGTCCAAGATATCATGGTGTCCAATATCTAAAAGAAATATCAATTCATTATTTTCATAGAACCAAATAATGCGAATATCCATGTTAACGGAAGACTCCCATATTCCATCCGTACCTTGTATTTTCTTAGTTCTTAAAGATGGATGGGTAGGATTTTCTACGAAAAATTTAAGTTTCTTTTTCGTTTGCTTCTTTTCAGTATCAGATAGTTTTTTGTAATGCTTTTTAAAGGCTTTCGAATAAGTAATTTTATAAGACATTACTTATCTAACTCCTCAAATAGAGAGTCAATGGAATCAAAGATTGGCCTTTCTCCATTTTTTATAGATTCTTTAATTTCTTTTACTTCAGCTTTTAAATTTTTTATGACGTGTTCTGGATAGATTGCTACTGGAACAAGTACAATTTTTCCGTTATCTTCTATGACTTCAAATTGATCACCTTGGTTTAATTCCATAGAGTTTACTATGTCTTTTGGGATAGTAACTTGTGATTTAGCTTTTAGTTCAACCAACATAACAAAACCTCCTTAGTTAGAAATTCATACTTTCTAACTAAATTATATTTTCTTCTGAGAAAAAAGTCAAGTGGAGAGTAAAGTTGATAGAATGAGAGTAAGTAGTTGTAGTATAGTTAGAATAGCAAAAGAATAATAAAACGAGCCTTGGAGATAAAATCTTCAGGGCTTTCTTTATGGAGTGATAAAGTGCCAAGAAAACCTAAGAGACCATGTTCTCATCCAGGTTGTCCTGAATTAGTTGAAGGACGATTCTGTAAAGAACATGAGAAAGAATACAACAAAAACTATGAAAAATATAAACGAGATCCTAACACTCATAAGCGTTATGGAAAAGCGTGGAGAATTATTAGAAAAAGATATGTAGCAGAGCATCCACTTTGTGAGATGTGTTTAAAAGAAAATAGAATGACAAAGGTAGAGGAAGTACATCATATACTTCCTCTTTCTCGTGGTGGAACTAATGACGAAGACAATCTTATGAGTCTTTGTAAATCTTGTCACTCAAAGATTCATGCTGAGCGTGGAGATAGATGGAATGAAAATAATTAAGAAACCAATACCTTCTTATCCAGGTTATTATGCAGATGTTCTTGGGAATATTTACTCGGTAAGAAGTGGCAAAGAAATAGTTATAAGTCAAAGAATTCATAAGGACTATTTACATGTAACTGTAAGAGATACCAATTCTCCAGTAAAAATACACAAAGAGCCAGTCCACAAGTTAGTGCTTCAAGCGTTTAGAGGATATAGACCTGACAACTATGTATGTAGACATTTGAATGGTAACTGTTTAGATAATAGATTAGTAAATTTAAAATGGGGAACTCAGAAAGAAAACATGCTGGACTCAATTAAACATGGTACAGCAGCTTTCTTAAGACACGGAGAAAATGCTAATGGTTCTAAACTTAAGTTAAAACAAGTTTTTCAAATTCGTTGGCTATATAAGTTTGGATATAAGCAAAAAGAATTAGCAACTTGGTTTGATATAAGTCAGAAGCATGTATCAGATATAGTGCGAGGAAAAACATGGAAGAAAACTATTTGTGTAGAGACCTAGGGGATGTCAAATCTCTACGATTGATTTCCCTACCAACGGTGCCGCCCTCTCACGCACAAAAAAAACGGGTTCAAAGGCCCTATTAAAAAAAATAATAAAATAGGAGGTGATACTATCGCTAAAGACGGAACATACAGAGGTGGAAGAAGAGTAAAAGCAGGAGGGAAACCACAGCCTGCTGCTGAAAAAATAGAAAAAGGTAAAAAAGTAGAAATATTAATGAATGATATTCCAACATTCACTCCAGAAGAAATAGATGCAGTTGACTTACCAGACGGAGCAATTCTTGATGGAACAGATATGCCAACACCTAGTGACTATCTATCTGCAAAGCAAAAGAATGGAATACCACTCGGTGCTGATGAAATATATAAAGAGACTTGGAGTTGGTTAAAACAGAGGAACTGTGAAAACTTAGTAAATCCAAGATTATTAGAATCATACTCTCAGGCATTTGCAAGATACATTCAATGTGAAGAGGCAATAAGTCAATTTGGACTTTTAGGAAAGCATCCTACTACGGGAGGGGTTATTGCATCTCCATTTGTACAGATGTCTAGTCAGTTTCAAAAGACGGCAAATCTTTTATGGTACGAGATTTATGACATTGTAAAAGAAAACTGCACTGAAGTTTATGAAGACTACGGAGAAGATATGATGGAGAAATTACTAAGGCATAGGAGGTAATTATATTGTTTGAAAAAGTAAATCCAAAGCATCCAGATAAAATAGCGGATTGCATCGCTGGTGCAATTGTAGATTTAGCATATAAAGAAAAGGACAATCCTAAAATAGCAGTTGAAGTTTTACTTGGACATGGGAATTGTCATGTGATTATAGAAACGGACTGCAATCTAAATAAAAAAGAAATTGAAGTAGCAATTAAGAGAATCGCAGGAGATGTCATAGCAGATATTAAAATTGAAGAACAGGATATCCACCTATCAAATAATCAGAAAGATAAGATAAGATGTGGAGACAATGGAATCTTTAAGGGAGTGCCTACATCTGAAGAAGAAAAGGAACTATCTTTAATTGCTCGTGAAATCTATTCTAATTATCCTTACGATGGTAAATACATTCTTGATGGAGATAAACTCATCATCTGCCAGTCAAATGTATCTACAGAAATTTTAAAATCAATTTATCCAAGAGCAATAGTAAATCCATTGGGAGATTGGACTGGAGGATTTAATGTTGATACTGGAGCGACTAATAGAAAACTCGGTTCTGATATGGGACGAGCAGTAACTGGCGGAGGTCTTCATGGTAAAGACCTATCCAAGGCTGATGTATCGATTAATATTTATGCCCACCTAAAGGCACAAGAGGAAAATAGAGAGATTGAATTATCCTGTGCAATTGGAGATGAAACTGTTGATGGTAAAGCCTATGAAGAAATAGTAGAAATTGCCAAAGACTATGTAAAATCTATTGGTGGTTTTGAGGAATTTGCAAAGTGGGGGCTCATCTAATGAAAGAAGGACTATTACAATATGAATTAAAAAATGTAGATGAACTCATCCCATATATTAATAATGCTAGAACGCATACTGACGAACAAATAAATAAGGTAGCTGCATCAATAAAAGAATTTGGATTTTTAAACCCAATCCTAATTTCAGATGACAATGTAATCACAGCTGGGCATTGCAGACTTCTTGCAGCTAAGAAACTTGGACTTAAAAAAGTACCTTGCATATTAGAAAATTATCTTACAGAGGCACAAAGAAAAGCATATGTACTTGCTGATAATAAGCTAAGTCTTGATGCTGGTTGGGATGAAGAATTACTAAAAATCGAACTAGAATCATTAGAAGAATATGGATTTAACGTAGAGCTGACAGGTTTTTCGGAAGAAGAACTGGGTCAGCTTTTTGATTTAGGTAGTGAAGCAAAAGAAGATGACTTTGATATTGAGGGAGAACTAAATAAACCAACTTTTTCTAAAGAAGGAGATATATGGACACTAGGAAGACATAAAGTTATCTGTGGTGATTCTACTCAGTGGGATACTTTTGAAAAGCTGCTAAATGATACAAAGGTCAATTTAGTATGTACCGATGCACCATATTTTGTAGATTTGAAAAATAAATCGGGAACAATTAAAAATGACAATCTTAATGATAAGGAAGCCTATGAATTTTTGATGAAGGTTTTTACAAACTTTAAAGACGCAATGGCTAAGGATGCATCAATTTATGAATTCTATGCAACTATGAAAGCTAGAGTTTTCTATGATGCTTTTGAAGATGCAGGCTTTAAAGTTGGTGCAGGGCTTATTTGGAAAAAACCAAGAGCTCCTTTCATGAGAACAGATTGGAAATTTAATATGGAGCCTATTATCTTTGGTTGGAGAAAAGATGGAAAACATAACTGGTATGGAGATCAAAAGCAAACAGCAGTCTTTGAATTTGATGGAATTAAAGATTCAGAAAAAGAAGGATGTGGTCATCCATCATCAAAACCAGTACCTCTCATTGCCTACCTAATTAAACAATCTACACAAACGAATGGCTTAGTCCTTGACGGATTTTTAGGAAGTGCATCGACTCTGATTGCCTGTGAAGAACTTAATCGAATCTGCTATGGAATAGAGATAGAGCCAAAATTTGTTGATGTAGCAGTTAAAAGATATTTGAATTTAGTGAGGAGTGATGAAGAAATAAACTTATTAAGGGATGGAAAAGAGTATAAGTATGAAGATGTTATTAATCTGACTTGATATAAATCAGTATTTGAGTGATATATGTATGTGAGGTGATTAGATGATTTCAAGGGAAATTATACAAAAATTAAAAGAGACGTATCCAGTAGGTACAAGAGTAAAACTAATCAAAATGGAAGATGACGAGGCACCTCCAGTTGGAACCTTAGGTACAGTTTATGGAGTGGATGCTATTGGATCAATCCTAGTAAAATGGGATAATGGTTCAACATTAAATGTAGTTTTCAGGGTTGATAGAATAGAAAAGATATCGAGTAAAGGTTGAAATATAGCCGTTATATCCTCTAATTAACTTGACTTATTTTTGGTTGTACGGTTATATGTACATACAAAAAAAGATAAGGAGAAAAAATATGGCATACAAATATATTAAAACACAGGAAGACTTAAATGAGTTAATCGACTCTTCAGCAATTACAATGCTTGGACTTTATGAAGGAGAAAATGGAGACTTAGCTTTCCAAGATTATTTAAAAGACTACCTTGAAGATGACACAATTTATATCACAATGGGAAAAACAATTAACGAATTTTACGAAAGCGACCTTCCTGAAGACTTAAGGATAGTAAGTTTAAAGTACATCAAGTTAGGAAGACTTCCAATTATAAGACTTGAGATTGGAGCGAAATGGTTTGATGACTTTATAGATAATCTTTAAAAAGATTGAAAAATAACCGATTTATAGGCATAAAAACTTGACTAATACTCTCCTATACGGGAATATGCATATAACAAAAGCAAAGGAGAGTAAAACCATGAAAAAAGAGCTTTTAGAAAGATTAGAGACAGAAGTTAAAGCTTGCAAAAGATACGCAAAAAACTCAATAAAAAAATCAAAAGAAGGCAAGACTGGAGCAGCCATTAACCTTTTAGACATAGCAGGAACAGCAAAGAAATGTGCAGACCAAGTTCATGAAGAACTTTGGGAGGTATCAAAAGGAAATTTAACAAATGAAGAATTTCAACTTTTTGCAGAATCAGAAACACTAGATAGAGAACTTAAGAAAGCTTACAAAGAATTAAAAATAGCAAGAAAAAGATAAAAATAAAATTCCAAATAGAGTTTAGGCTCTTTTTCTCGTAGTGAACTAGCTAATGGCTAGTATTTTTTATGCCTATTTTAAAAGGAAGGAGGTCAAATGAAATATAAACCAACTAAATTTATGTTACCTACATCTCACTATGATAAAAACAAAGCAGACTATGCTGTCACTTTTATAGAATGCCTGAAGCATACAAAAGGTAGATGGGCAGGTAAAGACTTCAAGCTTATTGACTGGCAGGAAGAAATCATAAGAGACTTATTTGGAATTGTGAAAGATACAGGGTATCGACAATTTAATACAGCCTATATTGAAATACCAAAGAAGATGGGAAAATCTGAACTTGCAGCTGCTGTAGCACTTCTCCTTACTTGTGGTGATGGAGAAGAAAGAGCAGAAGTTTATGGTTGTGCTGCTGATAGACAGCAAGCAACTATCGTCTTTGATGTTGCAGCTGATATGGTAAGGATGAGCCCAGCCTTATCTAAAAGAGTAAAGATTTTGGCATCTCAAAAGAGGATGATATATAAGCCTACCAATTCTTTCTATCAAGTTTTATCTGCAGAGGCTTATTCTAAACACGGATTTAATATCCATGGTGTAGTCTTTGACGAACTTCATACTCAGCCTAATAGAAAGTTATTTGATGTTATGACAAAAGGGTCTGGTGATGCAAGAACCCAACCCCTATATTTTCTTATAACAACTGCAGGAACAGATACAAAATCAATCTGCTACGAAACACATCAAAAGGCAGTCGACATACTTGAAGGAAGAAAAACTGATCCAACTTTCTATCCTGTGATTTATGGAGCAGATAGAGAAGACGATTGGACAGATGAAAAAGTATGGCATAAGGCAAATCCGTCTCTTGGAATTACAGTTCCAATTGAAAAAGTAAGACAAGCCTGTGAATCAGCTAAGCAAAATCCAACTGAAGAGAATGCTTTTAGACAACTAAGACTTAATCAATGGGTCAAACAATCAATTAGGTGGATGCCTATGGAAAAATGGGACTTATGTAATTTTGCTGTTAATGAAGAAGAACTAAAAGGCAGAGTTTGTTATGGAGGTCTTGACCTATCAAGCACAACGGATATTACAGCTTTTGTTTTAGTCTTTCCTCCAATAGATGAAGATGATAAATATCAAATATTACCCTATTTTTGGTTACCAGAAGATAACCTCGACCTAAGAGTAAAAAGAGACCATGTAAACTATGACCTATGGAAAAAACAAGGTTATATTATGACAACAGAAGGAAATGTAGTTCACTATGGATTTATAGAAAAATTTATAGAGAACTTAGGTGAGATATACAATATCCGAGAAATTGCATTTGATAGATGGGGAGCAGTTCAGATGGTTCAAAACTTAGAAGGCATGGGTTTTACAGTTGTTCCTTTTGGTCAAGGATTTAAAGATATGTCTCCACCAACAAAAGAATTAATGAAACTAACCCTTGAAAGAAAAATAGCCCATGGGGGTCATCCAGTTCTAAGGTGGATGATGGATAATATTTTTATACGAACTGACCCTGCTGGAAACATCAAGGCAGATAAGGAAAAATCTACAGAAAAGATAGATGGAGTAATTGCTACAATTATGGCTCTTGATAGGGCGATAAGGTGTGGTAATGATACAAGTGAATCTGTTTATGATGATAGGGGATTGATTGTTTTTTAATCTCTCTATTTTTGATTTATCATAGCCAAATTTAGAAAAGTAGCGAGATTTAGAGTTAAGTAAAAATGCACGAAAAAAGCCACCATATAGGTGGCTAGAATATGTATACCAATTGCTTATGAGTGACGATAACACATATCGCTTACCTAGATAATGGCACTTGAATAAGACTTACTGTTGGTATAATCATGATACTTTAAAAATAGAAAAAAGTCAAGTTTTATAGGGGAAATTCAAAAATATATTTTAAGATACCATTGTCTCTTAAAGTTTTAAACTCATCGGCGTAATTACCTGTTTTAAGATGAGAATACAAGATATTTGAGAAAACATCAGCGATTTGAATATTTGAGTTATTGGCAGAGTCAAAATATGAAACCGCAAAATTTCCTTGATTAATCCCAGTTATGCAAAGTTCAGTGTTTAAATAGTCCTCAAGAAAGAATCTCGATTCGGTTCTTTCATTTCTTTCATCAAGTTGTAAAAGATGATTCTCACTTGGTATGTAATTATTTCTTATGAAGTAGTCCAGTGATATTTTTAATAGGTAATTGAAAACCCTAGATGTATTTGAACAAAAAGTATCTTTGAGTCTTGAATTGTCAACTTTTAAATAGAAAAGACTGAAGTTGCTTTTTCTGGCAAAGAAGTTTATAAATTTTTGTTTCATGGGTCTATCAAAAGCAGAACCTTTTAACTCATGAAATGATCCATTTAAAAACATTTTTTGCCTATTGTCTATTCTTTTAAGCTCTTCAAGATTAGATGCTACAAAACGTTTATAGGATCTTTTTAAAGTATTAGAATTATCTGGAATAATTAACGTGATAATGAAGTATTCATTTTTAAGTTGATTATTAATTGTTCCTGATTCGTCGATATATATGTTCATAGTTTGTCCTTCCAGTAAATATATTAACATTATATCACAAATGATTAAAATTTTAGGAGGTGGTAATATAAACATTTTAAATTTAATATTCAAGTCGAGAGACAAACCTAAAGACGGGGAGAGGATATCTTCATCGTCTTTTTTATTTGGGAGAACAACAGCAGGAAGGAATGTCAACGAATTTACTGCTATGCAAATGACGGCAGTTTATTCATGTGTGAGAGTTCTTGCTGAAACCTTAGCAGGACTTCCTCTTCATCTATATAAAAGAGGGGATTCAAACTCAAAGGAAAAAGCAAAAGACCATGCCATATATTTTCTTTTACACGATGAGCCAAATACTGAAATGACTTCCTTTGTATTTAGAGAAACATTAATGACCCATCTATTACTTTGGGGTAATGCCTATGCTCAGATAATTCGTAATGGAAGAAATGAGGTTATTGGTCTCTATCCACTAATGCCAAATAAGATGACTGTAATGAGAAGTGAAGATGGAGAAATCTTCTATAAATACAATCATAAATCAGAAGAAGTTTATCTCTTAAAAGAAGATGTTCTTCATATACCAGGACTTGGTTTTGATGGACTCATAGGATACTCGCCAATCACCATGGCTAAAAACGCAATTGGAATGGCTATGGCTTGTGAAGATTACGGAGCGTCATTCTTCCAAAATGGAGCACAACCAGGTGGAGTTTTAGAGCATCCAGGTATTATCAAAGACCCAGAAAGAGTCAGGGAGTCATGGAACGCAGCCTTTCAAGGGCCTAAGAACGCCAACAAAGTGGCTGTACTTGAAGAGGGGATGAAGTATCAACCCATAGCCATAGCACCAAGTGAAGCCCAGTTTTTGGAAACAAGAAAGTTTCAGTTAAATGAGATAGCAAGGATATTCAGAATACCACCTCACATGATTGGCGACTTGGAGAAATCATCATTTTCAAATATAGAACAGCAGTCACTTGAATTTGTTAAATACACCCTTGACCCTTGGATCGTTCGTTGGGAGCAATCCTTAGAAAGAGCACTATTAACAAAGAAAGAAAAAGAATCCTACTTTATTAAATTTAATCTTGATGGACTTCTGAGGGGAGACTATGAATCAAGGATGAATGGATATGCTGTAGGAAGACAAAATGGCTGGATGAGTGCAAATGACATAAGAGAATTAGAAAACCTAGATAGGATATCAGCTGAAGAAGGTGGTGACTTATACCTTGTAAATGGAAATATGCTACCACTTGATAAAGCAGGTAGTTTCTATCAGCAGAAAGGAGAAGAAATAAATCCTAATGAAGAACAATAAAATATTTTGGAATTGGAATAAGGATTCAAATGAACTCTATATAGATGGAGTTATTGCAGAAGAGTCTTGGTTTGATGATGAAATCACTCCAAGGCTCTTTTTTGAAGAATTAAAAAATAAAAGTGGAGACATAACTGTGTGGATCAACTCTCCTGGTGGAGATTGTATAGCTGCATCAAGAATTTACACCATGCTTTTAGAGCACAAGGGAAATGTGACTATTAAGATTGACGGGCTTGCAGCATCAGCAGCATCAGTCATTGCTATGGCAGGAACTGAAGTATTGATGAGTCCTACCTCACTAATGATGATTCACAACCCCTTAACTGTAGCCATTGGTGACTCAAAAGAAATGCAAAAAGCCATAGATATGTTAAAGGAAGTCAAGGAATCAATCATCAATGCTTATGAGATTAAGACAGGTTTATCAAGAGAAGAAATTTCTAATCTAATGGATGGAGAGACTTGGTTTGATAAGAACAAGGCTATTGAGATGGGTTTTTGTGATGGAACTCTCACTGACAAAAGAAAAGATGAAAAAGTCACTAATATGGTTTTTTCAAGACGAGCAGTTACAAACTCACTTTTAACAAAGATAAATAAAGAAGTAAAGACTCACTCAATGAGTGAGGTAGAAGAAAGATTAAACAAAATTAAAAACACTTGGAGGTAATTATGAATTTAAAAGAACTTTTAGAAAAGAGAACTAAGGCTTGGGATGAGGCAAAGGCATTTGCTGAATCTAAGAAAGATGAAAAGGGTCTAATGTCTGATGAAGACTTTAAGACATATGAAGAGATGGAAAGAACTATCGAGAATTATACTCGTGAAATTGAAAGAAAGAAGAGGGAAGAAGAAATGGATAAATCCTTAGAAAAACCTACTACTCAAGCACTAACAAATGAACCTGCTACTTTTAATGAAGAAGAAAAGCCAATGAGGGCAAGAAATGTCTATAAGAAATCTATGATGAAAGCATTAAGAACTAACTTTAGAGATATTTCAAATGAATTAAAAGTAGGTACAGATGAAAGTGGTGGATATTTAGTTCCAGAAGAAATGGAAGTAGATATTGTAAATGGTCTTGAAGATGAAAATATTGTAAGAAAATTAGCTACAAAAGTTCAAACTTCAGGACTCCATAAAATTAATATTGCAGCTACTAAACCAGCAGCCCTATGGGTAGAAGAAGGTGGCCAACTTACCTTTGGAGATGGCACATTCGATCAAGTATCTCTTGATGCACACAAACTCCACGTTGGAATTAAAGTTACTGAAGAACTTCTCTATGATGCAGCCTTTAATTTAGAAAAATACATCACTGAAGAATTTACTAGAGCACTAGCAAATGCTGAAGAGGATGCCTTCCTAAATGGAGATGGAGTAAATAAGCCTACGGGAATTTTTGATTCTAAAAAAGGTGGAGAACTTGGTGTGACAACAAAGGCTCAAACAATTACTGCAGATGAACTAATTGATTTAGTTTACTCCCTAGATAGACCATATAGAAAGAAAGCAGCCTTCATTTTAAATGATGCAACAGTTGCTCAAATTAGAAAACTTAAAGATGTTAATGGTGCATATATTTGGCAACCATCACTTAAGGATGGAGAACCAGATAGACTTTTAGGATATCCTGCATATACATCAGCCTTTGCTCCAAAAGCTGAAAAAGGAAAATTGGCAGTAGCCTTTGGCGATTTTTCATATTACAAGATTGGAGATAGAGGAAATAGGTCTTTCCAAGACTTAAAGGAACTATTTGCTGGAAATGGCATGGTTGGTTTCTTAGGTAAAGAAAGAGTTGATGGAATCCTTGTATTAAGAGAAGCAGTTAAACTTTTAAAAATCGGTGCTACTGCCTAGGGAGTAAACTATGATTACTCTTGAGGAAGCAAAGTCCTATTTAAGGGTGGATTTTGATGATGAGGATGAGATGATTAATTCTCTCATCCAATCATCAATCAAACATTCTATGGATGTAGCTAGAGTTAATAGTGAAGAAGACCTTTCTAAAAATCCAAATGGAAAGATAGCTGTCTTATATATGACTGCTTATCTTTATGAACATAGAGAAGAGGCAGATTATTCTGAATTAAACTTAACTCTAAGGGCTTTATTATTTGGAATGAGAAAGGCTGAGTTCTAATGAAGATATCAGATTTAAATAGAAAAATAACCTTTCAAAATAAAAATGTGGAAGTTGATGAGATAGGTAACCATAAATCAGTATGGATGGACTATCTAACAACATCAACCTATATATCTTTTCAAGGTAAAGGCGAAGAAGTTTTTCTAGGGATGGAAGTAGACAGGTCGGATATTTCTTTTACTGTGAGATTTCAAAATAGGTTAAAGAATATTAACACTTCAGAATACAGAATTCTATTTGATGATGAAATGTACAATATCATCTCAATTGACTTTATGAACTATAAAAATAGACTTATAAAGTTTAGGTGTAGGAAGGTGAGTAGATGAATGTAAAAATTGAAAACCTCGCCAGTGAAATAATGAAAGGCTTAGAAGATTATTCTGATATGGCAACAGATGAAGTCAAAAAGGAAGTCAAAAAAGCTGGTAGCAATATTAGAAAAGACATACAAGAAAATGCACCTGTAGGAGAAACAAAGAAATATTCTAAATCTTGGTCTGTTAAAACAATGAAAGAAACTTCAAACTCAATAGAACTCGTAGTCCATTCAAGAAATAGATATCAACTGGCACATCTACTAGAGAAAGGTCACGTCCTTAGACAGGGAGGAAGAGTATCTGCTAAGCCTCATATTGGACCAGCTGAGGAGAAAGGAATCAGAGAATTGGAAGAAAATATTATGAGGAAACTAAACGATGGATAGGCTATTAAAAATAATTGAAGCTATAGGACTTCCATTTGCATACTCGCACTTTGCTGAAGGAGAAAGTCCAGACCCACCATTTTTGGTTTATCTATTTCCAAAGAATAAACACTTTGGTGCAGATGGAGTAGTTTTCTATAAAAACACCCAAATAGACTTAGAACTATACACCGATAAGAAAGACTTAAAATTAGAAGAAAAAATAGAAGCGATCCTTGATAGAGAAAAAATCTATTATGAAAAATCTGAAGTTTGGATTGAATCAGAAAGACTCTATGAAGTTTTATATGAATTTACTATGGAGGTAAAAAATGGCTAATAAAGTTAAATTTAATATTTGTAATGTTCACTACGCTCTCTTCGATAAAGCCGAAGAGGGCGTTATTAAATATAAGACACCAGTGCCAATGCCTGGTGCTGTTTCAATTTCATTAGATCCAAATGGAGAGCCTGAAAGCTTTTATGCAGATGGAATTGAATATTACACTATTTCAAACAATATGGGATATGACGGAGATTTGGAAATCGCTCTTATTCCAGAATCCTTTAGGACTGATGTTTTGATGGAAAAATCAGACTCCAATAAAGTTCTAATTGAGTCTTCAAACTCTGAAACTGCAAACTTTGCACTGTTATTTGAGTTTGATGGAGACCAAAAGAAAATCCGTCACGTCATGTATAACTGTTCAGCAGCAAGACCTACTCTCGAAGGAGAAACTAATGAAGAATCAAGAGAAGTTCAACCAGAAACCTTGTCAATTCAAGCAAGACCACTTCCAAATGTAAATGTAAAGGCTAGAACAGGTGAAGAAACTACGAAGGAAACTTACGATGGTTGGTATAAGTCAGTCTATATGCCAACAGAAACTACAGTAACACCTTCAAGAGCAAGTGTTGGAGGTAAATAAATATGGCACTAACCAAGAAAATTCAAATCGATGGGAAAGAAGTTGTTTTCCGTGCATCAGCAGCTATCCCAAGAATCTATAGGCTTAAATTTGGAAGAGATATCTTCAAAGACTTAATGGAATTAGAAAAGTCCATGAAGAAAAATGATGAAGATAAATCTAATCTTGATATAGGCTCATTAGAACTATTTGAAAATATAGCCTATGTAATGGCAAAGCATGGAGATAAATCTGTGCCAGATAGTCCAGAAGAATGGTTGGATAATTTCTCAACCTTTTCAATTTACCAAATTCTACCTCAGCTAATTGAGTTATGGGGGCTTAACATAAAGTCGGAAGAAGTTCCTAAAAAAAAGTAAGACCAACAGAAAGACCAATGACTACACCCTTGTTTCTACTAAGGGCGGTGGAACTTGGTCTTTCTGTTTCTGATTTATCTCTTTTAACAATTGGACTTGTAAATGATATGTTCACAGAAAAAAATAATGACGACTATAAATACAAAGAAGTAGCTACGCAAGAAGATTATGATAAATTTTAATCTTCAAGCTTAGCTACTCTTTTTTCAGCATCTTTATAGACTTTGGATTCCGCTCTTGCACCGATAATAATGACAAGAACTTCATCATCTGATTTTTCCAACTTATAAACGATTCTAAGACCTGAACTCTTAAGTTTAATTTTCATAAGACCAGCAAGCTTAGAATCAGAATGGTTAGAAAGAGGCTTGCCATAGCCACCTTCAGTATTAGGAAGAGGATTTATTAAGATCCTCTTAAGTGCTTTATCGACAATTTTTCTTTGAGATCCATCTAAGGCTTTATAGTCTTGGATGGCTTCTTTTATAAAGGATAGTTTATAGTTCATTCGATTTCGTCCTCATCAAGAGGAGAGACTTCATTTAAATCGATATGGAAGGCTTCTTCAAATTCATCTTGAGAAATTAAATCGGATTTATCCATTGATGACATCCTAGTATTGGCAAGCATAAGATCTCTTGCATCTTCGAGCTCATCAATGAGTTTCGTATATTCATCAGGGGAAACAAGAATGCACTCAGGAGCATTATTTTTTAATACGACCTTAGAACCGTTAACTTTGACATCATCGAAAATACGTCCAGCTAGGCCTCGATTAAATTCAGAAATGGATACAGTCTTATTGGATAATTCTTTTACAAAATTCATACTTATCACCTCAAGATAAGTATAGCATAAATTGATAAAAACATCAATAAAAACACTGATAAATATATCTCTAAAGAGGAGGTGAGATATTGGCAAATAGAATAAAAGGGATAACTGTTGAAATTGGTGGAGATACTACCAAATTACAGACTGCACTAAAACAAGTTAATACGGAGATAAAACATACTCAGTCTGAACTTCGTGATGTCAATAAACTTCTTAAACTTGATCCTGGCAACACTGAACTTATCTCCCAAAAGCATAAGCTATTAGGACAGACCTTAGAAGAAACAAAGAATAAATTAACCTCTTTAAAAGAGGCACAAAAACAAGCTGAACAGGCTCTCGCAGAAGGAAAGATTTCCCAAGAGCAATATGATGCCCTTAAACGAGAGATTATTGAAACAGAACAAGCCCTAAAGTCTCTAGAAAGACAAGGAGCAACCACTAATCAAACCCTTCAAAACATAGCTATTACTGGAGAAAAATGGCAAAACACAGGGCAAAATATAGAAAACGTGGGAAGAAAAATGATGCCAGTATCTCTTGCAGTAGCAGGTCTTGGAGTAGCAGCTGTAAAGACTGCATCAGATTTTGATTCTGGCATGTCAAAGGTAAAAGCAGTATCTGGTGCAACAGGGTCCGACTTTGATGCCCTAAGGGAAAAGGCCCGTGAAATGGGAGCCAAGACCAAGTTCTCAGCATCTGAAGCGGCAGAGGCTATGAATTATATGGCCATGGCTGGTTGGAAAAGTAAAGATATGATTAGTGGTATTGAAGGAGTCATGAACCTTGCTGCAGCTAGTGGTGAGGACTTAGCTACTACTTCAGATATCGTAACAGATGCCCTTACAGCCTTTGGTTTAAAAGCAGAAGATTCTTCTCACTTTGCTGATGTTCTTGCTGCGGCATCATCTAATGCCAATACCAATGTTTCATTAATGGGTGAAACCTTTAAATATGCTGCACCTATTGCTGGTACACTTGGCTATTCAGTTGAAGATACAGCAGTAGCTATAGGTTTAATGGCTAACGCAGGAATAAAAGGCTCACAAGCAGGGACAGCTTTAAGGTCTGGACTAACAAGACTCGCATCACCAACTAAAGAAGTTATTAATGGAATGTCCATGTTGGGATTATCTATTGAAGATGTACAGGGCCTTTCACTTGATGAGACTCTAAGCACCTTTAGAGTAGCCTTTGCTAATTTAGATGGAACTCAAAAAGCACAAGCGGCATCCATGATATTTGGTAAAAATGCCATGTCTGGAATGTTGGCAATAATAAATGCCAGTGAGAAAGACTACAACAGTTTGAGTGATGCCATTTATAACGCAGATGGAACAGCAGAAAAAATGGCTGCTACTATGCAGGATAACCTAGCTGGTCAATTAAAGATCCTACAATCTGCCTTAGAAGAATTAGCTATATCCTTTGGAGAACTTTTAATGCCTGCTGTTAGAAAAGCAGTAGACATATTAACAAAACTGGTAAATGGGCTTAATGCGCTTCCAGGTCCAGTAAAAGGTATTATTGCTGGTATTGGTCTTTTTATAGCTGCTCTTGGACCTGTACTTATGATTGTAGGAAAACTTATCTGGTCAATAGGTACTATTATGACCAAAGGACCTCTAATAGTAGGAGGAATAACTAAGATAGTTGGAATCTTTACAGGGACACTTATACCAGCAATCACTGCAGTAGTATCAGCCATTGGGATTGTTCCTATTGCTATTGGTGCAGTAATAGCTGGTCTTGTTCTTTTATGGAAGAAGTGCGACTGGTTTAGAGAAGGGGTCATCTCCATATGGGAAACTATTAAGGAATCAACTGTTGCCATTTGGAATGGAATAAAAGAATTTTTCGTAAACCTATGGCAAGGAATATCAGAATCTTGGACAAGTACCTGGACTGAAATCACAAGTTTTCTATCAGAATTTTGGTCTGGATTTATTGAAGGAGTGAAGACTACTTGGAAAGGCATCAAGGACTTCTTTGCCAACCTATGGAATGGACTTGCTGAAGGATGGAACAGTATATGGACATCTATAACAACTTTTCTAACTGAATCTTGGAATACCTTTATTGAGGGAGCCAAGAGTTTATGGCAAAGTTTAGGAGAATTCTTTACAAGCCTCTGGACGGGAATTCAAACAACTTTTACCAATATATGGACAGCTATATCAACTACAACTACAGAAGTATTTACAGCAGTTGGAGAGTTTATCAAGACTACTTGGGAAGGTATTAAGACTTTAATTTCAACAGTTCTTGATGCAATTAAAGTAAAAGTAGAAACCATTTGGAATGGACTAAAAAAGTTCTTAACAACAGTCATCACTGCCATTGGAGAATTTATTTCTACATCCTGGACCAATATAAAAACGACTATTGAGACTATCTTGACTTCTATTAAGACGGTCTTTGAATCAATCTGGAATGGGATAAAGACCTTTATCTCATCAACAATGAATAACATTAAGTCCTTTGTTTCATCTGCTTGGAATTCTATAAAGTCGACTATCTCCTCCGCAGTAAATAGTGCAAAGTCAGCAGTATCATCTGCCTTTAATTCTATGAGATCAAGCATTTCATCTACCATGTCAAATATTCAGTCCACTATTAGAAATGGATTTAATAATGCGGTTAATCACATTAAGAATTTGGCGTCTCAAGCTTATACATGGGGAGCTGATATGATTAACGGAATTGCAAGAGGTATTAGAAGTGCCATTAGCAATGTGACATCTGCAGTATCGAATGTGGCATCAACTATTAGGTCTTACTTGCACTTCTCTGTTCCAGATGTTGGTCCACTTACTGATTATGAATCATGGATGCCAGACTTCATGCAAGGCTTATCAAAAGGAATTGAAAAGAGCAGGAAATTAGTTCAATCTTCGATGGAAAATGTAGCAAGTGATATGGTTTTAAGTCCAAATATATCAGCTGTTGGCATAGGTGGATATGATAAAGAATCTGCTGTAAATGGAATTGATATAGGAAGACAAATATCTGATGCACTTGCAAACATTAATTTAAAATCAGAAAATACTGGAGATATTGTCATACCAGTCTATCTTGGAGGCACACTCCTTGATGAAGTTATTGTTAATGCATCTATGCGCAAGAATTTAAGAAGTGGAGGTAGGTAATGAAATATCAATCATATTTAATTATTGAAGGAGTAGACCTACCTCTACCAAATTCTTATGATTTGGAGTTTAGAGATATAGAAGCAGATACTGGCGGAGAAACAGAGGCAGGTACTATTCAAAGGGATATTGTTAGAAACAAAGTAGCAAGTATTTCTGTAGGTTTTTCATGTAGTCCTAAACTTGTAATGACATTAAGTAATTTTGCTAATAAGTCTAATCTAAAAGTTAAATACTTAGATACAGAAACATTAGAATTAAAAGAGACACAAATGTATATAGACAAGTTTCAAGTCAAACTAATAAAAGATACTTCTTATAAAGGATTGTGGGAAGTATCTTTTTCATTGGAGGAATACTAATGACCTAACCCAAAATCATAGATTTTGGGTTAGGTCAGATGTCGCTTTGTTTCAAATCTTTGATTTGTCAAAAAGCGACTAATGTACAGAAATGGAGGTGATAAGTTGTTCTTAACAAGTGAAGAATATAAAACAGTTATAAAAAAGAACTCTCGTAATTTTTACTGGACGGGAAATATCATCTTAAAAGATGAAACAATCATTCCATTTACAAATAAAGATATTCTTAAAGGATCAGGATATATCCATCGTTCCTGCTCTGGATCTTCTGAACTTGAAATAGGTACAGTTTATGCTGGAGAGTTTGGAATCAGTCTTTTTTCAGATATAGATAGGTATTCTTTAGAGGATTCTAAATTAGAACTCTTTTATCATCAAGAATTAGAAAATAAAAAGATTGAAACCATACCAATGGGAATCTTTGATGTCACTGAGGCAAATAGGTCTAAGAAAATTTTAGAACTAAAAGGTTATGACTATATGCTTAGGTTTGATAAGAACTTTCCTGTAACAGATACCTTTGGTACAGCTTTTGAATTACTAAGTCTTTCATGTGAGAAGTGCAAGGTAGAACTAGGTATGACAGAAGATGAGATAAAGACTTTTGTTAATGGTGAGGAAGTTTTGGCAATTTATCAAGACCATGATATAGAAACCTATAGGGACTTTATTCACTATATAGCATCGACTCTTGGTGCTTTTGCTGGGGTCTCTCGTGATGGTAAGTTGGTTTTAAAGAAGTATGCAGAAAGCATATCAACTGAAATTAAATCAAGAGAAAGATTTTCTTCATCAATATCAGATTTTAAGACAAGATATACAGCCATCAACTCAACAAATGCAAAGACTAAAATAGCTGAATACTATTCTTTAGAAAATGATGATGGCCTAACTATGAACCTTGGAATAAATCCTTTAATGCAATTAGGACTTCCAGAAAAAAGAAAAAGGATGTGTGAGGTGCTTCTTACTGAAGTTTGCAAAATTCACCACACACCTTTTGATATGGTAACAATAGGAGACCCCAGCCTCGATGTTGGAGATAGGATAGCTATTTCTTACGAAGAAGAAAAGATTGAAGGACTTATTACCGACATTGAATACAAGATAAATGGAAAACACAGGATTTTAGGAGTTGGGAAGAATCCATACCTATCCAAGGCCAAAAGCAAGAATGATAAAAATATAGTAGGACTATTAAATCAGATTGAATCGGAAAAGTTGGTAGTCCATGCCTACTCAAACTATTCTGCCTTTAATCTTTCCACAACGGATACGCCAATAATTCGTATAGAATTTGCCTCCAATAAAGAAACGGAGGCAATTTTTAATGCATCTATCTTGTTAAATATAATTTGTGATACTGAAGAAAAGACAAGAAAGGTGTCAAGAAAAGTAAAGAAACAAGTAGAGGTTTTAAATAAAGATGGAAAATCCTATGATCCTCCAAAGTTTGAAGAAAAAGAGGAAGTAGAAGAATTAGACTTTATTGAAAATATAGAAATACCAACAAGGATAGTTATTACTTATGTTTTAAATGATACAAAAATAGAACATCACATTCCCAAAGAAACCTACCTAAGTGGTGACCACATTCTAAATCTTTTTTACCCACTAACTAAACTTCAGGAAAAGACGATGAACAACTTTTCAGTCCTCATTAGGCTTGAATCAGGACAAGCAATGATTGGAAAAGATAATGCTATCGCAGCTATATCTGGTCAATCTCTAGGTTCTACAGAGGCTTGGGATGGAAAGATTAAGATTGATGAATCCTGGAAGATAATAGAACTTAGTCATTCATTCCTGCTTAGGAAATTGAAGGCTGAATACCAAGTAGAAAGTCAAGTCCCAAGACCACTAGTATTTAATGAGAAGGTAGGAAGATTTAAATATCAAGGATTGGTGCTTGGAAAATATAAAGAAGAAATCACTACAGAATTTAAAGATAAGGAGGAAGAAGGAAATGCTCAAGGGTAAATCAGTCATTGAACTAACTGATGTGAGAACAAATACGAAGGAGATATATGAAGATGAAAACTTAATAACCAATGCTGTGCCAGATTTATTAAGACTGAATCCATCAGGGCTTATGTATCCGATATATAAAACAAATGCAGAGGAATACAAGGAAGAAATATTCCCAATAGCAAATAAGTGTTATGGGGGTATTTTATTATTTGAAGCTCCTCTCGATGAAAATTCAAATAAATATATAGCACCTGCAAATAATAAGATAATTGGATATGCATCGAATGATGTTAATTCAACAGATGCACCAAAAAGAGGCTCTGCCAATTTAACTGAATCTACTCCTATAGAAAACGGATATAAATTTGTTTGGGATTTTTCAACATCGCAAGCCAATGGAAGAATATCTGCTCTTGCACTAACTCATTATAAAGGAGGGAGATATTTTTATGGAGATGCTTATGGCAGACAGTCTTGCTTAAGGTTAAATTACACCTATACATCCATAGATAATGAAATTTTGAAAGTTTACGTAGGTATGGTAGAAGCTGATGCTCTCCATAATACAATTACTTCTGTTTGGCCATTGGAAAACAAAACATTAGAAATATTAAAAATGCAAGAACCATTAACCAGTATTGGATTAAATGATCCAATCTTTAAAAATGCTCCTCAAAATATAGAAAAGACGACAATCTCTATAGAAGACTTTTATAAAAATATCGGAACGTATGACTGGTATGAATCGGGATTTTTTGATGGTAAAGATGGCTATTACTATGGCTTCATAAGAAATCTTGAAAACAATTATACTGACTTAAATAGGATAAAGATAAAAAAGGATGATTGTAGCTATACGATAGATCATTGGAAATTAAATAATATTAGACTCTATAGAATTGGATCATACCCATCAAGTTCTAATAGTGCCTATAAAAATGGTTATAGCTTGCTAAAGAATGGATATCTATACGTCCCTAATAATGACTGTAATAAAATCTATAAAATTAATGCAAATAATCCAGTTGATGTTTCAGAAATAGCCATTGATTTTGAAATGAAATACACATCTGGAGAAAGTACAAGTTTAGGAATTTATGAATGGGGTGATTATATACTGGGATATAAGTTTGTGATTGATGGAGACGATAATATCATTCAAACGAGCAATGCAACTTTTTATGACATGATGACTCCATCAATTGAATTTGGACCGTTTAGGGTAGGATATGGGTCTTTTAGAGGAAATCTCTATAAAAATTTATATTTGCACACTCCGTATCTTGGAACAATTAATAACTTATCAAGTCCAATATTAAAAACGGCAGATAAGACAATGAAAATAACTTACACACTAACAGAGGAGGAATAAAATGAATAAGTTTTTAGAAATACTAAAAGTATGTTTTACAGCTATCGGAGGATGGTTGGGATTTTATCTTGGAAGTGTAGATGCTTTTATTTACACACTGCTTGCTTTTGTTATTGCTGACTATCTAACAGGAGTTTTAAGAGCAGGGGTTGAAAGAAAGCTATCCTCATCCATAGGATTTAAAGGGATAGCTAAAAAGATTATGATTTTTATAGTTGTAGGTATCGCAAACCTATGTGATGTAAATTTAATTAAAGGTGATGGAACAATGATAAGAACAGCCATCATCTTTTTTTATATAGCAAATGAAGGGCTCTCTATTTTAGAAAACTCTGTAGCACTAGGCTTGCCAGTACCAGAAAAATTAAAAAGAGTATTAGAACAATTCAAGGAGGAAAAATAAATGAGTAATAGTGCATTAGTACAAGCAAGAATTCTCTCACCTAACCATAGCGGTAGAAGAAATCAAAGAATAACAAAAATTGCTATTCACCATGCAGCAGGAGTTATAAATGGTAGAAATCTTGCTGGGGTATTTGTGCCAAGGTCAAGACGAGCATCAGCTAACTATAACTTAGGATCCGATGGAGTCATTGTTTTAGGAGTTGATGAATCTAACAGAGCGTGGACAACCTCATCTTCCTGGTGTGACAATAGAGCGGTAACAATTGAGGTAGGAAACTCTACGAGAGGACCTCAATGGTTAGTTTCTGATTATGTTTTAAATAGACTAATTGATTTAGTGACAGACATCTGCAGAAGAAATGGAATCTATCCTTGCACCTACACTGGAGGTAAGGATGGTGTTCTTCAAAAACATGAGTGGTATAAAAACACTAACTGTCCAGGACCATATCTTGGCAGTAAGTTTCCATATATAGCAAATGAAGTAAATAAAAGACTAAGAGGCGATAAGACTGTTAGTAAACCAACAGGTGGGCTATATAGAGTTAGAAAATATTGGTCTGATATAAAAAGCCAGAAAGGTGCATTTAAGAATTTAGATAATGCCAAAAGATGTGCCGATAGATTCGGATTAAAAGTATTCGATGCTAATGGCAAGATAGTTTATCCAGTTGGAAAGACAATCGACCAATTAGCAAGAGAGGTCATTAGAGGAGACTGGGGAAATGGAGAGGAAAGAAAAAGGAAATTAACTAATGCTGGATATGATTATTATGCTGTTCAAAAAAGAGTGAACCAACTATTATAATATGTGAGTAAGAAGCCTGTGCCGATTTTGCTACAGGCTTTTTTCTATGTAACTTTTCAAAACTATAATTACGTTATTTATTATAAACTCTACTCAAAAACACTCTTTTTGTCCTAAGGAATATAGAGGAAAGAAAACTAAGGTTAAAAATAGACCTGATTTCTTTGCCTGTGACATAGGAGGTGGAGTATGAGAGTAGAAAAGTTGGAAGGCAGAAAAGAAATTTTAAAAACTGAATATACAGAGAGAGATTTAAAGGCAGAGCTTAACTTTTATCTATCGGATAAATTCATTCAAGATCTCTTTCTTTTAGATGAAATCAGTCTTGAAGAATATAGGAAAATTAGGAGAGAAAACATAAAAAAATTCAGACCTATTCTTTCAGAATTATTGCTATAAGACTTGATATATACTCATTTGTACGGGAATATAGCACTGAGAGAAAGAGAGCTGAGACGATGAAAAAGATAACAATAATAGAAGCGAATCAAAAAGAAGAATCTATATTAAGAGTTGCTGCCTATGCAAGAGTATCTACAGACGAGGAAGCTCAGCTTGTGAGTCTTAAAACGCAAAAGGCACACTACGAAAAGATAATATCTGAGAACGAATCATATACATTTGCAGGTCTATACTTTGATGAAGGCATCACTGGAACAAAGAAAGAATGCAGGGATGGACTTCTAAAAATGCTAAAAGATTGTGAGAATGGAAAGATAGATTTTATCCTAACCAAATCCATCTCAAGGCTTGCAAGAAACACAACAGATTGTTTGGAAATAGTAAGAAGACTCCTTGACTTAAACATTGGTATCTATTTTGAAAAAGAAAACATTGATACTAGGACAATGGAAAGTGAGTTGATGTTATCCATACTTTCATCACTGGCAGAAAGTGAGTCCAGGTCTATATCAGAAAATAACAAATGGTCCATAAAGAAAAGATTTCAAAATGGAACGTTTATTATATCTAGCCCACCCTATGGCTATGAGAATATTGACGGAAAGATGGAAGTGAATGAAGAAGAAGGAAAAATAATAAAAGAAATATTTGAACAGTATCTTTCAGGTAAGGGAACGCACAAAATAGCAGATAACCTAAATAAAAGAAAGATTAAAGGACAAAAAGGAGCAAGCTGGCATGGGTCAACTATAAACGGCATCTTAAAAAATGAAAAATACACAGGGGATGTTATCTACCAAAAAACTTATACAGATGAAAATTATAATAGACATAAAAATAAGGGAGAAGAAGACCAGTATAAGATAATAGACAACCATGAAGCCATAGTAAGTAGAGAGGACTTTCAGAAAGTTCAAGACCTAATAAAGATAATGGCTATAGCAAAAGGAAATGGAGAAGACACTAAAAGATATCAAAATAGATATAGCCTATCGGGGAAAATAAAGTGTGGCGAGTGTGGTTCAACCTTTAAAAGAAGGCATCACTATAATGGTAAAGAAAAATATATAGCCTGGACTTGCAGTGAACACCTTAAAGATATAAATAAGTGCTCCATGAAATTTATCAAAGATAAGGACATAAAACTAGCATTTGTGACTTTAGTAAACAAGCTAATTTTTGGAAAAGATAGTATCCTAATGCCACTCTTAGAATCATTAAAGAGAGTGGATAGTAAGGAAGAAGTAGAGAAGATAAATAAAATAGAAGAAAGCCTAGAAAATCTAAATGAAAGAAAAGAGGTTCTAAGCAAACTAATAACTTCGGGAGTTTTAGATGCAAGTATTTACGCAAAAGAAAGCAGCGAAATTTATAGTGAAGAAAGTTATCTACTCAGGGAAAAGGAAAGAATTAAAAAAGCCATCCTTGGAAATGATGAAGAAATAAGAGAGCTTGAAAAACTAATAGAAATCTTAGGAAAAAGTGAAATGATAGATCGCTATAAAGATGACTTGTTTGAAGGAATCATTGCCCACATACAGGTTGTCAATAGAGAGACTCTTGATTTTCATTTAAAGTGTGGACTTGTACTAAGAGAGGAAGTGAAAGAAGATGTCTAGACTATGTTATGGCTATACCATAAGAGAAGGAAGGTTAGAAATTCAAGAAAAAGAAGCGGAGAATATAAGAAAAATCTTTAAAAATTATCTTGCTGGCAATGCCCTTATAAAGTCGGCAGAACTTGCAGGCTTAAAGAAAAACAGCTCAAGTGTAAAAAGATTATTATCCAACAAAAAATATTTAGGAAATGAAATCTATCCCAAGATAATAGATAGAGAGAGTTTTGATAAGGCAGGACAAATGTTAAAAGAAAGGGCAGTGGCCATGGGACGAGTTTGGGAAAAGGGAGAAGAGATCAGTAAAGTTCCTTGTAAGTTTAGGTATAAAGAGGAAGGAGTTCTACCAATAGATCCTTTTGAGAGAGCAAGTTATAAGTATAGGTTAATCGAGGTGATAGATGATGAATAGCAAGGTCATAGTTATACCAGCGAAGAAGAAAAAAGGAAATTCCATCAAGGAATCAGAAAAGAAGAAACTAAGAGTCGCTGCCTATGCAAGGGTATCGACAGATAGCGATGAACAAGCAACTTCTTATGACACTCAAATAGACCATTACACAAATTATATAAAGAGAAATCCAGATTGGGAATTTGCGGGAGTTTTTTCTGATGAAGGAATCAGTGGAACTTACACCAAGAAAAGAGCTGGCTTTAATAAAATGATTGAAGAAGCCATGAAAGGAAATATCGACTATATAATCACAAAGTCCATATCTAGGTTTGCCAGAAATACCCTGGACTGCTTAAAGTACATTCGTAAGCTAAAAGAAAACAACATCCCAGTTTACTTTGAAAAAGAAAACATCAACACCATGGATGCCAAGGGAGAAGTCCTCCTTACCATTATGGCATCTCTTGCTCAACAGGAAAGTCAGTCCTTGTCACAAAATGTGAAGCTAGGCTTTCAATATAGATTTCAACAAGGGCAAGTCCAGGTTAACCATAATAGGTTTTTAGGCTACAGTAAAGATGAAGATGGAAAACTTGTCATCGTTCCTGAAGAAGCAAAAATTATAAAAAGGATCTACAGAGAATACTTGGAAGGAGCAAGCCTAAGAGATATAAAAGAAGGACTTGAAAAAGACAAGATAGTAAATGGAGCAGGAAATAAGAAGTGGCATGTATCAAACCTCAATCAAATATTAACCAATGAGAAATACATGGGGGATGCCCTCTTACAAAAGACTTATACTGTGGATTTTCTAAATAAGAAGAGAGTAAAGAATGATGGAATAGCACCTCAATATTATGTAGAAAATAGCCACGAAGCCATCATACCAAAAGAAATCTTCATGCGAGTTGGGGAAGAAATGTACAGACGAGCTAATATGGTGAGCGGCAAAGGGAAAAGAAGAATTTATTCCAGCAAATATGCCCTTTCAAGTATTGTCTACTGCCCTAAATGCGGGGATATTTACAGGAGAATAGCATGGAATAATAGAGGAAAGAAATATACTGTTTGGAGATGTTGTACAAGAGTAACCCATGGACCAGATGCCTGCTATGCAAGAACCATAAAAGAGACTGATCTACAAGAGGCAGTCGTAGAATCCATTAATCAGCTTATATCTGAAAGCAGTGAATTAAAAGAAATAATAAAAGAAAATATAGAAAAAGCCATCACAGGTGATGGAAGTAGCAGAATCAAAGAAATAGACAAAGAAATGTTGAAAGTGCAAGAAGAACTTTTAAAAGTAGCTAATGCCAAGAAAGATTATACTGAACTTGCAGACAGGGTGGAAGAATTAAGAAATGAAAAAGAAAAGATACTTCTAGATTTAGCGGAAGAGAAGAATGAACAAAGCAGACTAATAGAATTAGAAGAGTTTTTAGAAAATCAAGAAATAGAAGTAGACAGCTATGATGAAGATTTAGTAAGAAAACTTGTAGATAAGGTAGTTGTATATGATGAGGAACTAAAGATAGTGCTCAAGTCAGGAGTTGAAGTCAATGTATGTGTATAAATATCTTGACTTTCAAATATAACATGTGCTACAATATAACTAAGTTATATTTGAAGAAAGGAGGGCAAATCGTGGCAAACGGAGATTATGAAGTAACTCATAATAGGATTCTTAATAGCGGTAAGAAAATTTTCAAAGAACAAGGATTTGAAAAGGCAAATTTAAGAGCTATTTGCAAAGAAGCAGGTGTTACTACTGGGGCGTTTTATGGTCATTTTGAGGATAAGGAAGCACTTTTTTCTGAGTTAGTTGAGCCGATTGTAAGCCAAATACGAAAATACTATGCTATGTATGAGGATGAGAGTTTTGAGACATATAAAAAGGAAGTTCCACTTGGGAAAGAAACCATTTATAAAATTTTAGACTCTAAAGCACATGGTGCTGTTAAGATGGTCTTGTATTTTTTTGAAAATAAAGATGCATTTGAGTTATTAGTGTTTGGTTCTTATGGAACAAAATACAGTAATTTTTTAGATGAACTCGTGGAAATAGAAGATAAAAATCACATCAAAATATTAAGCATGATTTATGGTGAAGATGGTGTCGGTAGTGTAATAACCGATATGGGAATTCACTTAATTAACCATGCATATTATTATGCTTTATCTGAAGTTGCTGTTCATTCTAAAAGCAGAGAAGAAGTAGAATTAAATGCCAAACTAATTTCAAAATTCTTTAATGAAGGATGGGGCAAAATACGAGGTTTGTAAAATGGAAAAATTTTTGCATCAAATATAACTTAGTTATATTAAAGATTTAATTTTATATAAATTGGCAACATGCTGTTTTATAAGCAGATAAAAAATATTATATGTATTCAAGGAGGAGAAAAATGAATTTAAAAAGTATTGTAAAAATAGCAGTATTTTCTGTTATTGGTTTTGTATTAACAATGGGATTGGGACTTTTGACAGGATCGTTTGGAATGATTCCGAGTTTGTATTTATCATCGGCACTTCCAACAATAATTGCCGCGCCAGTTTTTGTAATAATGTGTAAACAAGTCGCACAAAGAGGAACAGCATTCTTATATTTCTTATTACTCGGCGTGTTCTATGCTCTTATGGGAATGTGGCCTGTAATAGTAGTTTGTGCAATTGCAGGAATATTAGCAGAGCTTGTGATTGGTAAAAAGGAAAATTACTCAGACAAAACTATGAAAGTAGGTCTTGGTTTTGGTGCTGGTATGTTTATATATTCGCTTCATGCGATGTATTTCACATTCGTATTTGGTGTAGAAGGTCTTACAAAACAATTCCCTAAGATGTTTACAACAGACTATGCAACATTTCTTTATAATTTTTACACCCCTAAAAACATTGCAATTTGCGTAGTGATCGCAATCGTTGCATCAATTATTGGTGCTAATTTTGGAACATATATTTACAACAAATTCTTTAGCAACAGGAAGAAAAAAAGTGTTTTGTAAAGGTGAAAAAAATAATATAAACGAATACCAACTATCAGATAAAATCAACCCGCTTACTATAGTTGGGTTGATTTTACTATTTTCAGTTATTCTAACTGTTGGAGAGCAATCACAATATTTATTTTCCCTTATTTTTGTCTTAGGACTATTATTCTTATTTTCTATAAGAAAGGCATTTAGAACGATATGTTCATTGCTTATAGTATGGGGGCTTATTTATTTGCTGAAACCACACTTAGGAAATGTTTTGGTTGGTTCTATATATACAATGCTACTTATAGTGTTGAAATTTGCTCCACTTTTCATTTTGGGAAAAGTTCTGTCCTCATATAGTTCTTCGCATCTAATGGCTGCATTTAGAAAAATTGGAATTGATGGTGGAATAGGGATAGGAATTACAGTATTCTTTCGTTTTATTCCGGAAATCTCTATTAGGATGAAGGAAATAAACAATGGCATGAAAATTAGAGGATTTAAAGCAAGTATTTTCAAACCAATTAAAACATTTGAATTATATTTTGTTCCTCTTATGTATAAGTGCATAGATATAAGCGATACCTTAACTTGTTCAATCATATCAAAAGGTATTGAATATGATGGACAAAAAACAAGTTTTCATGAGGTGAGATTTACATTTATTGATATAGCAATGATGATCGGAGGAATGATTTTGTTGGGGGCGAGTTTATGGAAAATATTTTAGAGGCAGAAATCAAATCCTTTCATTATGGAGAAGATTTGATTTTGAAAGATTTAAAAATGTCTGTAAAGAAAGGCGAAATTATAGTCTTAACAGGTCTTTCAGGATGCGGAAAAACGACACTTTTAAGACTACTAAACGGGCTTATTCCGTCATTTTATGACGGTGATTTGGACGGCGAAATTAAGATTTTAGGGAAGGATATAACTACTTATAAAAAGGGAGAGTTAGCTAAATATATTGGCAATGTATTTCAAAATCCTAAGGATCAATTTTTTTGTGATGTAGTTGAAGATGAAATTGCTTTAGTAGGTGAAAATTTGGGATTAGACAGGGACACCCTAAAAGAAAAAGTTGAAAAAGCAATGGACTTGTTAGGAATAAATCATATTAGCAAAAAATCCATTTTTGAATTATCAGGGGGAGAAAGGCAAAAGGTGGCGATAGCAGGAACACTTATTTATGATACAGACATTATCTTTTTCGATGAACCTTCAAGTAGCCTTGATTACGATAGTATAAAACATTTCAGTGAAATACTTATCAGATTGAAGACGATGGGAAAGACAATAATTATAGCGGAACATAGGCTCTATTATTTAAAAGAGATTTTTAGCAGATTGATTTATATAAAAGACGGTACAATATGTGATGTTTTTCCGAATGGTAGTCTTAGTAATGATAAATGTAAGGAACTTGAGTTAAGGACACTTAATGAAAGAGAATTGATATCAGAAAAAGAACCTATTGTGGCTAAAAGCTGTATCAAAGTAAATAAAGCCTGCATTCATCAAGGCAAAAGAACTTTGATAGAAGAATTAACTTTTGAGCTTGGAGAAAGCGAAATAATGGGAGTGATTGGTTCTAATGGTATTGGGAAAAGTACTTTGGCAAAAGCATTATGTGGTTTATCTGAAAAATATTTGGATGTCAGCTATGGACAGAAACAAAGAGAAAGACTTAGAAATTCATATTGCGTGTTACAAGATGTAGATGCTCAGATTTTTTTAGACACAGTAGAAAATGAGTTGATATTTTGTAAAGATAAAAACTCGGAAAATGATTTAGAAAAGATACGAGAATATCTGAAAGATACAAACCTGTGGCATAAAAAAACCAATCATCCGCAGAAACTATCCGGTGGACAAAAACAACGACTGGCAATTATTACTTCATTTTTATCCGGTCGTAAGCTGATAATTTTGGATGAACCAACATCGGGACTTGATTATAAAAGTATGAAAATTATGTCCGATTTAATTACAGAAAAAGCAAAGGAGATTCCAATTATAATAATTACTCATGATTTAGAACTGTTATTTAAAACCTGTCATTCCGTCTTAATGCTCGGTGATAATGGTTATAAAAAAATATCTGTAAAGGGAAATGAAGCGTTAATCATGGATTTTATGGATAAAAAAGGAAATTTATTGAAGGAGGAGAATGATGTTAAATAAGGTTTTTGAGTATGCTGGTTCGCATAAGAAAACAATACATTTAGCGAGTTTTATTATGCTATTAAGTGTCATTATGGGAGTTGTGCCATTTCTATTTGCTTATCAGATTATAAATCCCTTGATTTTAGGACAAAATTTGGAATTCACAAGGTTAGTTATTTTGCTTGCCGGTATTTTGATATGTTTGGTTTTGCAAGCATTATTAGGTGGTTTGGGTCTTAATATGTCCCATAAGGCAGCATATAACACATTATTTGGACTTAGAACATCTCTACAAAAAAAGATGGAGAATCTTCCCTTAGGAGCTATTGAAGAAAAGGGAACAGGTGCTATTAAAAAGATGTTTGTAGATGATATTGGTAGTTTGGAAGTTCTTTTGGCACACTCATTGCCTGAAGGAATTGCCAATTTAATTGTGCCTGTAATGGTATATATTGCAATGTTTTTCGTTGATTGGAGACTGGCACTTATGTCTTTGGCATCCATTCCACTAAGCATTGTCGCTATGATGATTATGTATTCCGCAGGAATGAAAAAAATGGGACCATATTATATGGCGAGTGGAAAAATGAATAATACCATTATTGAATATGTGAATGGTATGGAAGTAGTAAAAGTGTTTAACAAGCAAACGGAATCATATAAAAGATTTTCTAAAGATGTTGGAGATTATAGAGATTATGCACTCGCTTGGTATAAGACTGCATGGCCATGGATGGCATTATACAGTGCCTTACTTCCATGCACGATTATATTAACATTGCCGCTTGGAGCTTACTTTGCTTACATGGGCTATGTTAGTCTTTCTGATTTGATATTGGTATTATGCCTATCTTTGAGTATTGGCTTACCACTCTTAAAGGCTTTGGGATTTTTACCAACGATGCCACAGCTTAATTATAAAATATCTGCATTGGAAGATGCTTTAAATATAGAACCATTAAAACAAGGTGAAAACAAGTTTAAAGGTATAGATCATACTATTTCCTATGACAATGTTACATTTGGTTATCAACTAAGCAAGATGGGAGAGAATGGACAACCTGAAACATACATTAAAAATGTGATTCATAATGTGAGCTTTACAGCAAAAGTTGGAGAAAAGACAGCCATTGTTGGAGAATCAGGCTCAGGTAAAAGCACCTTAGCGAAACTCTTAATTCATTACTATGATGTTTTAGAGGGAAGTATTAGCATTGGAGGACAAAATTTACAGGATATGAGTCTTAAGGCACTGAATAAAGAGATTTCTTATGTGTCTCAAGACCAATATTTATTTAATACTTCACTCTTAGAAAATATTCGTATCGGAAATTTGTCAGCTACCGATGAAGAAGTGATAGAAGCTGCAAAGAAAGCTCAGTGTATGGAATTTTTAGATAAGCTCCCAAATGGTATTTACTCTTTGGCTGGCGAGGCAGGAAAGATGTTATCAGGTGGAGAAAGGCAAAGAATATCATTAGCGAGAGCTATTTTGAAAAATGCTCCGATTGTTGTACTTGATGAGGCAACAGCCTACGCAGATCCGGAAAATGAAGAAAAAATGGAAGCAGCTATTCGTGAACTTGTAAAAGGAAAAACATTGATTGTAATTGCTCATAAACTTCCGGCAATTGTAGATGCAGACCAAATATTGGTAATGAATCATGGTCGTTTAGTTGCAAATGGAAAACATAATGACTTGTTAGAATCATCAGCAGACTACCGTAAATTATGGGATGCGACACTATTTAGTAAAGATTGGAAAATCAGCAGAAAGGAAGGTGAAATGAATGTTTAAACTAATATCAAGAATTTTAAACTTGTCAGGAAAGTATAAAAATAGAATTAAAGGGGCATTTGTTTTTGCCTTTATTGAATCTGTTTTAAGTAAAATGCCTATTTTTATTGCATTTACTGTATTGATAGGATTTTATGAAAAGACAATATCACCGAAAACATTCTTGTATGTAGGAATAGGACTTGGTTTGGTAGTGTTGGTACAGGCATTGGTTCATTTTTTAAGCGATAAATTGCAAAGTGCTGCTGGCTTTCTGATTTTTGCAGATAAAAGGATGGAGCTTGGAAATCACCTTAGAAAACTTCCTATGGGATATTTCACATCAGGAAATTTAGGAAAAATCAATTCTGTTTTAAGTTCAGATATGTCATTCATTGAGGAAGTATCCATGAGTACCATAGCTAATATGATGAGTTATGTGCTTTCAACCGTTGTGCTTACTATATTCATGTTTGTTTTAGATTATAGAATAGGTCTTGTGTCTGTGTGTGTAACTCTAATAGCAACATTACTTGCAAGCAGAATGAATAAAATGTCTTTATCTGAAGCTGTTATCAGGCAAGAGCAAGGAGAGAAGCTAACAGATGCAGTTTTGTCATTTG
Source organism: Anaerococcus sp. HMSC068A02 (assembly GCF_001811125.1). Lineage (NCBI taxonomy): Bacteria > Bacillati > Bacillota > Tissierellia > Tissierellales > Peptoniphilaceae > Anaerococcus > Anaerococcus sp. HMSC068A02. The sequence continues at coordinate 46,309 of NZ_KV803765.1, forward strand.
CAGAAGGAATTAGTGTAATCAAAAGCTATAACCTTTTAGGAGACAATTCAAAGGCTCTTACAGATAGCTTTGCTTCATCAAGAGACACTTCTATAAAGTTTGAAAAGAAGATGACACCTTGGACAAGCGGATTGAACATTATTTATGGTATCGGAATTACTTTTATTTTGGCACTTGCTTTGTATCTTCATTTACAAGGAATGTTGAAACTTCCTTATGTGTTAGGACTGATACTATTTGTATTTGACTTATTCAGTCCATTAAAAACTCTTTATGGAGAAGCAAGCAGGCTAACAGTTATGAATGCTGCTTTAGATCGTATTGAAGAAGTATTAAATGAAACAGAACTACAGGATACAGGTAAAAAACATCTCTTAAAGGCTAAGTTTGGTGAGCCGGAAATTAGTTTTAATCATGTGAAATTTTCTTATGGAGAAAAAGAGGTTTTGCATGATATGAATTTTGAAATGAAAAAGAATACAATGACAGCTTTAGTTGGACAGTCCGGAGGAGGAAAATCTACAGTAGCAAATCTTTTGGCAAGATTTTGGGATGTAGACTCCGGTGAAATTTTGATTAGAGGGGTGAATATAAAGGATGTTTCGCTATCTGAATTGATGTCGGAAATTAGTATGGTTTTCCAGAGAGTGTATTTGTTTCAAGATACGATTTTTAACAATATTGCCATGGGGAAAGAAAATGCGACGAAAGAAGAAGTTATAGAAGCTGCAAAAAAAGCAAGATGCTATGATTTTATTATGGCACTTCCTGATGGATTTGACACAATGATTGGAGAAGGCGGAGCAACTCTATCCGGTGGTGAAAAACAAAGAATTTCTATTGCTCGCTGCATATTAAAAGATGCTCCTATTGTAATTCTTGACGAGGCAACAGCAAGTGTTGATGTGGACAATGAAAGCTATATACAGGAAGCAATCAGTGAATTGGTAAAGAATAAAACATTATTAGTTATCGCCCATAGATTAAATACTATTAGAGATGCCGATAGTATTATTGTAATCAAGGAAGGGAATATTGCAGAACAAGGAACCCATAATGAGCTAATTGCTTTAAATGGGATTTATAAAAATATGGTAGAGCTCCAAGAAAAAAATAAAGGACTAAAAATTATATAAAAATTGGTCTAAGAGAGGAGAAGGCAATGAAACAAGATATGAAAGAACAATTATTAACAAAAAGACCGATAGATTTACTCTTTCAGTTATCTATTCCGGCAGTTATCGGAATGATTGTTATCGGTCTGTATCCGTTAATGGACGGAATATTTGCAGGGAAAATTATAGGACAGACAGCAATGACTGCCTGTGGTGTCGCAATGCCACTTACCTTTTTCAACAGCGGTGTTTCAACTTTACTTGGTGTAGGTTCTGCATCTGTACTTTCAAGAGCAATCGGTAAAGGGGATCAAAAAACTGTAGATAAAATTATGGGTAACCTAATCTATTGGGTGATTTTCTTCTCTGTAATTATTACAGTTGGAGGAATACTTCTTGCTCCGCATTTTTTAGATATGGTCGGTGCAACGGGTGAAATCAAAGCCTATGGTATTAGATACCTTAGAGTAATTTTTATAGGTTCTCTATTTGTAAACTTCACACAGTCCGCAAACATGGTTATGCGTGGCGAAGGACTGATGAAAAAAGCTATGACGATTATGGGACTTGGAGCATTACTGAATATCATTCTTGATCCGATTTTAATGACAGTTATGGGTGAATATGCGATTGAAGGTGCTGCCCTTGCAACCATCACAGCACAATTTGTTCAGGCAGTGGCAACACTACATTATTTCTTGAAAAAGAGTAAAGTTGTTAAAATCCATAAGATAAAGTCTGATGCGGAAATTAAAAAAGAAATGTTTTCTGTCGGTTCATCCGCTATGATGATGCAGCTTTTGTTTATGATTCAACAGACTATGCTCTATAAAATGGCATTTAAGTATGGCGGAGATACCAATGGAATTTTGATGGCGGCATCACTTCGTGTATATGCCTTTTCATTTATTCCTCTTTGGGGAATGAGTCAAGGCTTACAACCTGTTGTTGGAACAAACTTTGGAGCAAAGCAGTATGACAGAGTAAGACAGGCTATGAAGGTCTTTTCTATTGGCGGTTTAGTTCTTGCAGCAATCTTTTGGATTCCGTCTTTATTGCTTTCAAGTCAAATACTATCTTTATTCGGTGTAGAAGCAAACATCATTGCACAGGGTGTTGGAAACTTTAGATTGTTCTATTCCGTATTTATTTTGTATGGAGTAATGGTTATGACTGTTACTTTCTTCCAATCAATCGGAAACGGAAAGAAAGCTGGGATAATCGTAATGCTTAGACAACTGTTTTTGTTTGTTCCTGCCATGATTTTATTGCCAATGATATTTGGAGTAAAAGCTGTTTGGTTTACACAGCCACTTGTTGATTTCATTATGATTGTTGTTGGCGTTTTCATGATGATTGGGGAACTGAATAAAATGGGGAAAGAAAAAGTTCAAGCGTAAAATTTCTTATTAGGTGTTTAGAATTTGAAACATTAGAAGGACTTAATTTATGGAAAATAGTTAGCTATAAAATGGAGGGATAGAAATGGAAAAGTCTATATATTTATTTGAAAGAATAAACCACAATAAAAATAGTCCTTTTTCCTATAAGCTTTATAGCTGTTTGTCTTTCCATATGCTCGTCTAAACAATTAAATATAATTAAAGGAAGAACAAGTTTCTTTCGTTTTAGAGGACTTCTTATGCCAAGGTGCAGGAGTCCTCCTTTTTTTGTTTTAAAACGCAGACAAAAAGAAATGGAGGAAGCATATATGCCAAAAAAATATTACCTTTATATCAACGGACAAAAGGTCAAAGTCAGTGAAGATATTTATAAAGTCTACTGGCGAGAAAGAGAACACGAAAAGTATTTGGAGCAGGTGGAAAGAAAAAACCACTTGCTCTTTTTTCATCATTGGATCATGACGGACATTTTGTAGATAATATTGTTGATGAAAGTGTTGATGTAGAAAAGATTGTTGAAACACAGATGATGATTGAAGCAGTCAGAAATACAATTTCAAGACTCAATGCAGAAGAAAGGGGCATCATTGAGCGTTTGTACTTTCAGGATGAAATTCTTTCGAGTATTACAAGAATAAAGAAAGTGAGTTATCAAGCTATACAATGGCGTAAGAATAATATATTGAAAAAACTGAAGTTGTTATTAGAAGATTTTTTAAGATAATCGACTTGTAGATAAGGGCAGATTTTCCATTATAAAGTAAAGGTGATATAGGGCTATTTTTCTTTGCTTATTAATAGTATATTATGTAATGAGAGAAGGAATTTATATCATAGATATATTCCCACATACGAGGCTTTTGAAAAATCTCAAATTTTATCCATACAGACCACTCAAGCCATGTGGAGACGGTAGCACTTTTGTCCAAACTTGATGTCGATAAGCATATAAATATTGAAATTGAGCTGGATGAGCTTGATTTGACAAGTGCTGAAAGTAAGGCAACATATGCTCAAATCAAAGAATATGTTTGGAATAAATTTGAATTAAAAGTTTCGACATTATATATTGCACAGATAAAAAAGAAATGTGGAATAGAATTACGAGAACATTACAACAAGTCTAAAAAGGAGAAACAAATTATTCCACAGTGTACACCTGAAAAAGAAGAAGCCATCATGGATGCTTTGAGACACTTCAAAATGATTTAATAGAAAAGAATGACAGCATATGACTTTCTGCATTTATTACATTCCTACTTGGTATAGTAACAGCTATTATTCCTTTCTTGCAAGGTATCAATTAGAAAATAGGCTCAATATAAAGATTGATAGGATCATTTTTATATTTAAAGGAGCGTTGAAATGATTGATAAAAGCAACAAAAAATTTTAGGATAAATTTGCTAAGTTGTATGCCCCTTTTATGAAAAAAGATAAAGAGGTTTATGATAAAGTTTGTGAATATCTTAGTCCTCATTTGAATAAAGATATGGAGGTGCTTGAACTTGCTTGTGGAGTAAGACCTTTTCTATCTGATAAGTTTGATATTACAAAGCATAAGAATTACAAGTTATTGGAAGATTATGATAAGAAAAACTTGTTTGATGTTGAAGAGTATCTAAAGCAAAAAGGGAGGGCGAAGTTGACACCAAATACAAGGATATTTAGGGTATTATATATATGATATAAATTAAGAAAGAGGAGGAAAAACATTGGTTGATTATTTATTCAATTCATCTGGAGAATGGATCTGTTTCAAAGTTAATAAATTTATTTGGGACAAAAATGGAAAATTGATAGGATGGCTTCCGTGGGGAGATAATGAAGTTGTTTCAATGAAAGGAGATTATTTAGGAACTATTGTAGATAGGGATAGAATTTATTATTTTACAAATCATCCTTATAGAGGCAATCCAGGCTATCCAGGTTATCCGGGTTATCCAGGCTATCCAGGTTATCCAGGATTTGCTGGATATAAGCCTTTACCATCGGGTGCAAAAGATATAGTTATAAAAAAATAAAAGGATTTGTTTATTTGAAATTGAGAAAGCAGTAAGTCTAATATGATTTACTGCTTTTTATATCCAACAATTTGAAGGAGGTAAAAATAGTAAGGATAAGAAGTCCTACTTAAAACAATTTAATGTATAAGATATTTAGCGATTGAAATATAAGTTCAGTCGCTT
>NZ_KV803766.1:0-1795 GCF_001811125.1 Anaerococcus sp. HMSC068A02
TGGCAACAAACAAAAGATATTATTGGATAAAACTAAAAGAAGAATTTTTCACAGACAAAATAAACGAGGACATTGTCCTTAATGAGTCCAATCCATGTCCGACAAGAGATAGAGAAAGATATAGAGATAGATAAAGAGAGAGAGGGAGAGATAGAAAAGATTTAACATTTTTGGTATAATCACATTAATCAAACTAAATGTGTAATGATAAAATTAGCTTGTTTACCTTAAGCTGATTGTGATAAAAAGATTAAAACTCCCACCATTGGTGTAAGAAACAGAATAAAATAAAGAAAATCAGATTGGAGTGATGAGAATGGATAAAAAAGATTTAGCTATTGTAGGAGATAGTGAATATATAAAAATGCTTGAGAAAATAAAAAAATCATATACAAGCAGGCAACTTAAAGCAGCAGTTTCGGTCAATTCTGAAATGCTAAAGTTTTATTATAGTTTAGGAGAAGAAATTATTAGTTTAAAGGCAGAAAGCAGATGGGGTAGCGGATTCTATAAAAAATTAAGTTCGGATTTAAAAAATGAAATTCCAAATGTTAAAGGATTTTCTGTTACTAATTTAAAATATATGAAAAAATTTTATGAAATGTATTCGCCATTAAATCGTCCACAAGCTGTGGACGATTTACAAATATCTAAAATCGGTGGAGATTTTAATATGATTTTTAGTATCCCATGGGGACATCAAAGATATATTATGGATAGATGTGAGGGAAATTTGAATAAAGCATTTTTCTTTATATCTAAAACATTAGAAAATAGCTGGAGTAGAGCTGTGCTTTTAAATTTCTTGGATACAGATCTATTTGAGAGACAAGGAAAAGCAATAACAAATTTCACAAATAATTTGCCTGCTACACAAAGTGATTTAGCCAATGAAATGACGAGAGATCCGTATAATTTTGACTTTATATCTATAAGGCAAAATTATGATGAAAAAGAATTGAAAGACGCTTTGATGGATAATATTCAAAAATTCTTATTGGAGCTAGGAACAGGCTTTTCGTTCGTGGGCAGAGAATATCGACTTGTAGTTGGAAATTCAGAAGAATTTATTGATATGTTATTCTACAACATTAAGCTACATTGCTATGTAGTTGTGGAGGTTAAAATTTCCGCATTTAAACCTGCGGATATAGGACAACTTGGAACCTATGTAACATCTGTAAACCATATATTAAAGGGAGATGGGGATAATCAAACAATAGGTCTTTTAATCTGTAAGACAAAGGATAATGTATTGGCGAAATATGCTTCTGAAAGCTCAAGAGAGCCTATTGGAATTTCAGAATATCATCTACAAAACTTAATTCCTGAAAGTTTAAAGGGAGCATTACCAACCATAGAAGAAATTGAAAACGAACTAAAATAAATTTTAAAAACATAATAAATGTACGCAAGGCGGTAGAAGTAAAAACTATCGTCTTTTTTTATTTGAAGAAAGGTAGGAGAGCATGGCAGATAAAAGAATGTTTTCACTAAAGATAGTTGATAGCGACTTATTTTTGGATATGCCACTAAGTAGTCAATGTCTGTATTTTCATTTATCAATGAGGGCAGATGATGATGGTTTTGTAAATAATCCTAAGAAAATCATCAAAATTATCGGAGCTAATGAAGATGACCTAAAAATACTTATTGCCAAAGGCTTTGTGATAGTCTTTGATCAGGGAATTATCGTCATCACACATTGGAAGATAAATAACTTTATTAGAAAAGACAGATACAAGCCAACAATGTATATCGATCAGAAACAACAGCTTTATCAGACGGAAAATGG
>NZ_KV803766.1:1895-28918 GCF_001811125.1 Anaerococcus sp. HMSC068A02
TTAGATAAGGTTAGTATAGATAAGGGGAGAGAGGGAGAGATAGAAAAAGATAAAAAGTCCACACCCATCTTTTATGGAGAATTCAAAAATGTAAGGTTAAGCAAAGAAGAATATAAAAATCTTAAAGAAAAACTAAATTCACACACAAACATAATGATAAATAAACTATCAAGATACATGAAAAGCAGTGGAAAAACCTATCAAAACCACTATGCGACAATCTTAAAATGGTATGAAGAAGATAAAGGAAAACTAAAACATCAAGGAGGAAATAAAAAAATGAACTATGATGTAGGAGAATCTTTATAGATAAAAAGAGGTGGAAAGCCACTATTAAAGACTTTAAGTATGAAAAGGTATAAAAGTATGCCAGATATAATAAAAATACAAATATGACACTTAAAAGGCGATTAGAAAATTAAAAATCTAATCGTCTTTTTTTATTGCATGAAAGGATAAGCTATGACAAAAAGACAAACAAAATACATTGTAAAAAGAAATTATGATAATAGAAGAACAGATACAGAAGCTTTTCTAAGACTAATAAAAAAATCAAGCAAAATAAGTAAGGACAATGAAATTGAGTATAACAAATATAATATTGATAGTAATAAAAAAGAGTGCTATAATAAAAATAGTTTTAGAGAAAGTTGTGTTATTTCCGAAAACTCAAATAAGGAGGAATAGGAAATGATACAAACAAATTCAAATCACTTTTCATTCAAAGCTGCAATTTATTGCAGACTATCTAAAGATGATGAGCAGAAAGGAGAGAGTGCCAGCATACAAAACCAAAAGGAACTTTTAGAAAACTATGTAAAATCAAGGGGTTGGAGTATTTACGATGTATATATAGATGATGGATATACTGGATTAAATACAAATAGACCATCATTTCAAAGACTAATTAGAGATATTGAAAATAAAAAAGTGGATATAGTCATCACTAAGGACTTATCAAGGCTTGGAAGAAACTATTTGCAGACTGGATACTATACAGAAAATTTCTTCCCAAAGAACAATGTCAGATATATAGCTTTAAATGATGGAGTAGATACCTTTCAAGAAAACAACGAAATAGTTCCTTTTAAAAATGTTTTAAATGAGTTTTATTCAAGAGATGTTTCTAAAAAGATGAAATCTGCCTATATGACAAGGGCAAGGCAAGGAAAATTTATTGGTTGTCTTGCTCCAATAGGATATAGGAAAGACAATGAAGATCCACATAAATTAGTAATCGATGATGAAACTTCATGGATTGTTGAAAAAATTTTTGATCTTGCTTTTAGTGGTTATGGAGTACAAGCAATTAGAAGAAGACTTTTTGAAGAAAAAATACCTACACCTACCTGGTGGAATAGAAAAAAAGGACTTAGAAATAAAAAAACTAAGTTAGAAATGACCGTAGATGGTGGAGAGTATTGGTGGGACTGCACAACCCTAAAAGAAATTATTGAAAACCCAGTTTATATTGGTCATATTGCTAGTCAAAAAGTTAATTATAAATTCAAAGTAGGTTGGTTATCCGATAAACCCAAAGAGGAATGGATAATAGTAGAAAACACACATGAACCTATTATTTCTGAAGATATTTATAATATAGCAAATGAAAAATTAAAGAGCAGGAGAAGACCATTTAAAAATGGAGAAGAAAGCATATTTGCAGGCATTGTAAAATGCCCCGATTGTGGAAAATCTTTAAATCTTGGAAGAAACAAATCGAAAAAAAGAGAAAAGTTACTCACTTGTAACACTTATAGAAGATACGGGAAGTCATTATGTAGTCAACATAGAATTTATTACGATACTCTTTATGAGATAGTGCTTAAAGATATTAGAAAAAATGCAGAAATAGCATTAAAAGATGAAAAAGAAATCATAAAAGCACTTGAAAAATCACGAGAAATTGATAATGAAGAAGAACAAAAATTTATCATGGATAAGATTTACGAAGACCAGATAAGAGTAGAAGACTTAACTAAAAAGATTGAAAGACTATATGATGACTGGCTAGATAATAAGATAAGTGAAAGCAACTTCCAAAAAATTCTTGAAAAATCACAGAAAGAACAAGACTATTTAAACCAAAGAATAGAAGATAATCAAAAATTGATTGTTAAAGAAGAACTTGAAGATATTAATGTCAAAAAATGGATTGAACTTATAAAAAAACATAAGGATATAAAGAAGCTGGACAAAGCAACCTTAAACGAACTCATCTCAAAAATCTATGTTCACGAAAAAGAAGTAGTGAATGGAGAAATCACCCAAACAATTGATATTTACTACAATTTCATAGGCAATACAGACACGCTACAAGTATTTTACAATCTCTAATTAGGCATAAAGCAGCTTATGGCTGGTGGGGGAATTGTACTAATCGGTATTAAATTAATTCCACTACTTGCAAATGCTTTAAATTAGGAGAAAGTCTATGTTTGGTATCTTTGACAAGCTAACTGAATTTTTTAAGGATATGCTACTCGGAGGTATCAAAGCAAATCTTGAGTCCATGTTCTTAGATATAAATGACAAGGTAGGAGTTATTGCAACTGATGTTGGAAAGACGCCAATGGGTTGGAATGGAGAAGTATATAACTTCATAAAAAACATTAATGATAATGTGATTGTTCCAATAGCAGGTCTTATTATAACAGCAGTTTTATGTATTGAACTCATAAATATGGTTATGCAAAAGAATAATATGCACGATACAGATACTTTTGAGTTTTTCAAATACATTATAAAGATGTTTATAGCAGTCTACCTTGCAAGCCATGCCTTTGAATTTTCAATGGCAGTCTTTGATGTGGCACAAAATCTTGTAAACAAAGCGGCAGGGGTAATCACTACTTCTGCCACTGTTTCAGGAGATCAGATAGTTGCAATGGTTGATACGCTAAAAGAAAAAGATGTTGGTGCATTAATTATGATATTAGTTGAAACAAGCCTTGTTAGGATTGCAATTCAATGTATATCTTTAACCATTACCCTAATAGTATATGGGCGTATGTTTGAAATATATGTCTACTCATCAGTATCATCCATACCATTTGCGACTATGGGAAATAAAGAATGGGGTCAGATTGGAACAAATTATATCAAGGGACTTTTTGCCTTGGGACTACAAGGTTTGTTTTTGATGATATGTTTAGGTATCTACACCGTTTTAATAAGGACGGTACAGATTACAGATATTCACGCAAGCTTGTTTAGTATATTAGGATATGCTCTACTTCTTGGACTTATGATGTTTAAGAGTGGAACAGTTGCAAAAAGTATTATGAATACGCACTAGGAGGAATAAATGTTAAAAAAGAAAAATTGTGCTTTATTGGGATTTGGAATTTTATTGAGAGGAACTTATGAATTCTTAAAAGAGAAAAAAAGAAATGAAGAGATTAGAAACTTAAAGAAAAGAATAAATAGACTTGGAAGATGTCACAATGAATTTGTTATGTATCAAGGAGAATATAATGACAGAAATGAAGAAAGACAGGAAGAATTAGAAGAAAGAATTAGCTACCTAGAAGAAGAAACAATATCTAATTATGACCATATACTTGAACATTCCAAAGAAGAAGTAGAGGGAGATTAAAATGGCGTATGTACCAATACCAAAAGATTTGGACAAGATTAAAACAAAGGTTGCCTTTAACTTAACTAAAAGGCAACTTATAGGTTTTTCTGTGGCAGGACTAATTGGCATACCAACCTATTTATTTATGAAGAAATATCTACCTAATGATGTTTCAATCATTGTAATGCTAATAGTAACCCTGCCAATCTTTTTTATAACCTTATATGAAAAAGACACCTTAACCTTTGAAAAGTATTTTAGATTTTTCTATCTTCATAAGTTTTATCAACCAACTAAGAGAATAAGAAAGGAGGCATACCTTGAAGCAAAGAAAAAAGCAAATCAGCGACTTAAATCTAAGGGAAAAACAATTAAAAAAAGACCGAAAGGAAGTAAGAAAGCAAAAAACAAAGAAAGATCCAACAAATAGTCTTCTAAGTGTACTTTTAAAGAAAGAGAAAAAGAGATTTACTGTTGAGGATACTATTCCATATATAAGAATGTTACCAGAGGGCATTTGCCAGTTAGATGAAAAAAATTATTCAAAGACAATTTCATTTCAAGATATAAATTACCAGTTGGCATTGGAAGAAGATAGAGATTTAATCTTTAACCAATTTGCCAACTTTTTAAATTCTTTTGATCCAAGTGTCCACATCGAACTTTCGTATGTAAATCAATTAGGAAGAAATAAGGATTTACAAGACGCAATTAAAATTGCTGATAAGGGAGATTTCTATGACGATGTAAGAAAAGAGTTTAGGGAGATGTTAAAGCTTCAACTTGCAAAGGGAAATAACGGACTTAAAAAGATGAAGTATATAACCTTTACCACAGAAGCTGATAACCTAGAGCAAGCAAGAGCAAAGTTAAATAGACTTGAAGTAGATATTTTATCTAACTTTAAATCTATGGGTGTAAGAGCAGAGAGCCTTGATGGCGAAGAAAGACTAAGACTTGTTCACGATATGTTAAATCCAGACAAAAACTTTGATTTTTCATATAAGGATTTGAAGAAGAAAGAGTCTACAAAGTCACATATAACTCCCAATATCTTTAATTTTACACCAGCAAATAATTTTAAATTTGGGAAATTCATTGGAGCAGTAAGCCATTTTCAAATACTTGCAAGTGAGTTATCAGACAGAATGTTATCTGAGTTTTTAGATATTGATGACAATATTTATGTAGCTTTTCATATAGATGTAGTTGAACAAGCAGAAGCTATTAAACTCATTAAGAGAAAGAACACAGACCTAGACAGAATGAAAATTGAAGAACAAAAGAAAGCAATTCGTGCAGGATATGATATGGATATTATTCCTTCAGATATAAATACTTTTGGAGCTGATGTTAAGTCCATGTTATCTGACTTACAGAATAGAGATGAAAGGCTTTTTGTAGTGTCTATAGTAATGATGAATTTTGCTAGGACTAATCAAAAATTAGAAAACACAATTGCTCAAATCTCATCAATTGCTAACAGACATAATTGTCAGGTAAAAAGATTATCTCACCAACAAGAACAAGGACTTGTTTCCGTCTTACCTCTGGGAGTTAATCAAGTCGAAATAAAAAGATTTTTAACTTCATCATCAACGGCAGTATTTATGCCTTTTACAACGGAAGAGCTATTTATTGATTCGGCAAATTCTTTGTACTATGGCTTAAATGCCCTTAGCCAAAACTTGATTATGGCAGATAGGAAGAAACTAAAGAACCCTAATGGATTAATATTAGGAACACCAGGTTCTGGTAAATCTTTCTCAGCAAAGAGAGAGATGGCAAATGCAATTCTTGTAACAGACGATGATGTAATTATTTGTGATCCTGAGGGCGAGTATTCAAACCTTGTAAAACAATTTAATGGAGAAGTTATTAAAGTTTCAGCAAAGTCAAAGGATTATCTAAATCCATTAGATATTAATATGAACTATGGAGATGGGGACGCACCTTTAAAGGATAAGGCAAATTTCATAATGTCTATGCTTGAACTTGTAGTAGGAGGATCTGGTCTTACTGCTGCAGAAAAATCTGTTATAGATAGGTGCTTACCAAAGATATATCAAAAATATTTTGAAGACCCAAAGCCAGAAAATATGCCAATATTAGGAGATTTATACGATATGCTCCTATCTCAAGAAGAAGGAGTTGGTAGGAAGCTCGCAACAGAAATGGAAATTTATGTTAAAGGAAGTCTTAATGTCTTTAATAATAGGTCAAATGTTGACCTAAATAGGCAATTGCTCTGTTTTGATATAAAAGAGCTAGGAACACAACTTAAAAAAATAGGTATGCTTGTAATTCAAGACCAAGTTTGGAACAAGGTTTCACTAAACAGAGGTAGCAAATCTACAAGATACTATATAGATGAGTTCCACCTTTTATTAAAAGACCCACAAACTGCTTCATATTCAGTAGAAATCTGGAAAAGATTTAGAAAATGGGGAGGTATCCCAACAGGTATAACTCAAAACGTAAAAGACCTTTTAACAAGTCAGGAAATTGAAAATATCTTTGATAATACAGACTTTGTTCTAATGTTAAATCAAGCATCTGGAGATAGAGATATTCTTGCTAAAAAATTAAAAATATCACCTTATCAGTTAAACTATATTACTAATTCAAATGCAGGTGAGGGACTATTATTCTTCGGGAATACTATTGTTCCATTTATAGATAAATTCCCTAAAGACACCATGTTATATAAGCTAATGACAACAAAACCAGAAGAAGTTAAGTAGGTGTGATATGGATAAAAAACTAAAAAAAGATTTTCAAAAGAAAATTATACGAAATAGGGACGCTCCTGAAAAGAATATGGATAGTAAACTTGTTCATTCAGATGATTATACCAATAAGATTATTAAGACTAAGGATAGGTTCGGAGATAAAATTTCAGAAAAAGAATCTAAACTTATCCATGAGAATGTATTAGCTAAAGATCAAAAACAAGATAAACTAAAAGACTTTCAGAAAGCTAAAAACAAGGAAAGAATTAGAAAAGAAGTTTTAGATAATAAGAATAAGGCTGAAGAAACAAAACAAACTAATCTTGAAATAAGGACAGATGAAAGCTATAAACTTGATGAAGACTTAGATGTAGACATCAAAAAGGTGAATTTTGATAGTGAAAATAGTAGAAATATTAATTCTAATAAATTAACAACAGATGATATTTCAGCTAAGGCTCAACCAATAAGCAATAAGAAGCCATCAAGTAAAAGACAAGTTCTTAAAAATTATGAGGATAAACTTATCCATAGTAAGGATAAATTCCAAGACAAAATCAACGAGAAAGAGTCTAAGCGAATCTACACAAGCGAAGATAAACCTATCGAAGCAAAGAAAAGCAAGAGAGTATATAGAAAAGATAAGCTTGTTAAAGATGAAGTAAGCAATAACGAGAGTAATACTAGTATCGATAAAAAGCAAAAGCAGAAGCTTTATCAAGAAAAGAAGTTTAGGGATAAGGAAAAAATTTCTAATGAAAAAGATAAAGAAAATAAGCTAAGCGGAGTTGATACAGATAAGACTTTTGATAATCCTGAGTTTAAAGACAATAATCAAGAATTTATAAAAGATGAAAAAGAAACAAGCCTTAAACCTTCAGAACAAAAGAAAGTTAATAAAAAGAAGACTTACTACAAGAGAAAAAATTATGAAAGTGATAAATTTACTCGAAAGAAAATCGATGACTTAAAAAATGAATCTAAGAAAGTTACACCGAAAGATTCTAAGAAAGCACAAGATGTTAAAGACTTTATATCAGATAAAAAGATTGGAGAGCTTGAAAAGTCTAAAAGCAAGCTAAAGGATAATATTTTAAAGAATAAAACTAAAGGAAGTCTATCTTCTGGGGTTTTATTATCTGGAGCTAAGTCTTCAGAGTTAGTGAGAGATTATTTAAGTTCCGGATCTGACAATACTGGTGTAGAATCTGGAGAAAAGGCCGCTAATGTAAGCTCTAAACTCCAGCATGGAATAAGGAAGTATAAGTTAGACAAAAAGAAAAAGTCCTTAAAAAAGCTATCTAAACTTGATAAGAAAATAAGAAAGAGAAAGAGCAAGTTGGAGTTTAAAAGTGGCTTGGAAGATTTAAAAAAGTCAGATGCTTATATCAAGAAAAATAGATTTAAGAAGTTTTACCAGAGAAAACAAATGAAGAGCATGATAGCTAAAAAGCACGAAACAAGACTTGTAGATAGAGTTAAAAAAGCTATTTTAAGTTTAGGTAAGGCTTCTAAAGAGCTGATTGTTAGAAAAAGTAAGATGGTTCTATTTCTAGTAATAGGACTAGGTCTTATGCTATCAATCATGATAGGTGGTGGAAGTGTTGGTATGAGTGGATTAAGTAACTCTGTTAACTCAGTAATGACAACAACATATCTATCACAAGATACAGTTCTAAGTGAAGTTAATCAAGAATTTTCATCAATGGAATATGACCTACAATCACAAATCGAAAGTGTAAAAACAAGTCATCCTGGATATGACGAATATATCATAAACAAAGAAGGAGAAATTTGTCATAATACCCATGAACTTTTATCCTATATAACTTCAAGATGTGGAGAAGTAAAATCAGCATCTGAAGTAAAAGGAATTTTAAAAGATCTTTTCGATAAGATGTATAAACTTGATTTTAAAGAAGAAATTGAAATTAGAACAAGAACAGTAGCAAGAACTAGATATGATAGTCGTGGCAATCCTTACACTAGCTATGAAAAAGAAGAGTACGAATATAAAAAGTTAATTGTAACTTTAAAGAAAAAAGAAATGGATGAAGTTGTTAGGGAAATATTTAAAGATTATCCAGACAATGTAGTTCATTATGAAGCTCTTCTTGAAGCTAAGGGGAATATGGGTGATGTTTTTGGATCAGGTAATGGGGACTTAGGAGAAATAGTAGATAATCCAAACTTTGGAAATCCTGGTCTTGCTTTTGATTCAGCTACTGCTAAAGCCTTATTTAATGAAGCAGAAAAACATATAGGAAAAAGATATGTGTTTGGAGCAAGTGGACCATCTAACTTTGACTGCTCAGGATTTGTATGTTGGTCATTTACAAAGTCTGGTGTAAAGAGAATGCCAAGAACAACTGCATGGAGAATATACAAAGACTATTGTAATCCAGTAAGTCCAAGTGAAGCTCAACCTGGAGATATTATATTTTTCCACTCAACATATAACAGTGGAACTCCAATATCTCATGTAGGAATATACGCAGGTAACGGAATGATGATTCACGCAGGAGATCCAATTCAATACACATCAATAAATTCAAAATATTGGAAATCACACTTTTATGGTTTTGGAAGACCAAGATAGAAGGGAGATATTATGTGAACAGAAAGCTTGTAAGTATTAGGAACAAAAAGAAAAAAATAGAAGAGAAGTTAAAAGATTTAAATGCAAAATACAAGGAAATTTGCGACGAAGAAATACAAGTTGAAAATGAAGAAATAATTGTAACTCTTAGGAGGAACAATATTAGCTTGGAAGAATTAATGGAGAAAATTAATGATAGAAAAAGAGAAGAAAAATTAAAAGAAAAGGAGAACATTCATAATGAAGAAATTTAATACGAACAGACTAAGAGCCTTTTTTATGGCTCTTTTATTAGTTTTAACATCAACCTCAACTACTAATGTACTAGCTAAAGCTGATGATAAAGATGGTAGTAAAAAAGTTATAGAAAGTTCAATAAGTAAAATTAGAGATTTAGAAAATCAGATTAAAGACTTAAATGATAAGAAACAAGAAGACCAATCAAAGATAGATGAATTAAAGGAAAAGTTAGAATCTTGCAAAGATAATGGAGAGAAACTAAAACAAGAAAAAGCTAAGCTAGAAGAAGAAATTAGAGATAAAGATAATAAGATTGCTCAATTGAATAAAGAAATTGAGGAACTTAAAAATTCTAACAATGATGAACTAATAGCAGAAATTACTCAGCTTAAAGATGAATTAAAAAGATTACAAGATGAAAATGCAAAACTAAAAGAAGATTATTCATCTACAAAATGGGAGTTAGAAGCTGAGAAAGAAAAGACCGATAAAAACGAAAATAAAGTCAAAGAAATGCAAGAAAAGCTCGAGTCTTTAGAAGGAGAACTTGCAAAGAAGATTAAAGAAATTGAGGATAAAGATAATAAAATTAAGGGTTTGGAAAAAGCACTTGATGAAAAAGATACTAAGATAAAAGACCTAGAGTCTAAAAAGAAAGAGACAGAAAATTATAAGTCAGAATGTTGCAAGAAAATTGAAGAGCTTCAAAAGGCTATTGATAGTTTAAAAGAATCTTCTGAAAATACAAAAAAAGAATTAGAAGAGAAGATTAAAGAACTAGAAGAAAAACAAAAAGCTTCTGAAGAAGAAATTAAAAAGCTAAAAGAAGAGTTAAATAAGAAAATTGAAGAAACAAAGAAGTTAATCGAGGAAGCAAATAAAAAATCTAAAGAAGAACTTGAAAAACAAACTAAAGATGAAAAAGATAAAAATCTAAATCAAGACTTATCTAAAAAATTAGATGAACTTCTAAAACTCCAAAAAGAAAACAAAGAGAAGAAAGAAGATAAGAAATCTCAAGATAAGAAGTGGGACGAACTTTTGAAAGCTGATGATAAGAACATCCTAAACCAAATTGATTTTAACAAGATGAAAAAGCAAGAGGAACAACAAGACAAAAAACAAGTTAAAGATGAAAAAGAATTTGCAGTTTTCCAAGTAGACAAAAACTTTTATAACATTATCAATAAAGATGGTAAGACAACAGTATACATGGATGTAAAAACTTATGTAGACAAAGGAAGAACTATGATTCCAGTAAGATATATTGCTTATACTCTAGGTTTTAATGTTGAGTATGACAACTCTACTCGTGAAGCTATTTTCTCAAATAAAGAGAATAATATCTTAGCTAAAAAGACATTAAGACTAAATATTGATACAGGTGTTATGAAAGATTCGGATGGAAAGGTCTACAATTCAGATGTTAAGCCAGTGATTATAAATGGAAGAATTCATGCTTCAATTTCAAATATTGCTAAAGCTTTTGGAGCAAGTCATGGAGATATTAAAGATGGCAAAAACCAAACAATAGAATGGGACAATGCTAGAAAAGCAGTCTATGTATTTAAAAATGTAAAATAAGAAAGGATAGAAAAATGAATAAGAGCATTAAACGAGGAGTAGCCATAGCGTTACTCCTTTTTACATTTACAGTACCAGCAACTACATTTGCAATGACAAATGAAGGGCAAATAGAAAGTCAAAACGAATCAATCTATGAACCACAAAAAGAAGAATTTGAAAAAATGTTGAAAGATGATGTTTTTACACCATCAAAAGAAGAAATTCCTTATCAAGATGTTCCAAGAATACCAGGAAATACAGGTGAAGCAAATAAGCCTTCAAATAATCCTCCGAAGAAAACACCACTTGTAAAAGGTGGTAATACAAAGGCAGTAAATAGTCTAGCAACACAGGAAAATAAGGCAAGAGGTTCAGTAATTGAAAATGTAGATAGGAATGGAAAAGATATTACACCAAGTGGAGATACAGAAAAAGATAAAGAAAATCCAGTAGATGTAAGACAATTTTTAACATTTCAAACTAAAAGTGGAAAAACTATGCACCTAATAGTAGATCACTCATCAAATCAAGATAATGTAAGACTATTAACAGAAGTAGGAGAGCAAGACCTACTTAATATGATTGAATCAGAAGATAAAAATACTATAAAGGTTGAAGAGCCTAAGAAAGAAGAAGTAAAAAAAGAAGAACCTACAGTTGTTCCAGTAAAAGAAGAAAAGAAAAGCGGGATAGGTTCATTTCTAATTGTTGCACTTGTAATTGGAGGAGTTGTAGGAGCAGGATACTATTTTAAGGTAGTCAAAGCTAAAGAAAATAGAATGTTGGAAGACTTTGAAGAGGATGATGAGGATTATATTAGTGAGTCAGAAGATGATGACGATGATGAAACTCACGAAGAATCTTTAGATGAAGATGATGAACTATTATAAGGATATTAAATTTAAGTACAATTGAACTTTTGTCCCAGATATGATATGATATTTGGGACAAAGGAGAATTGTAATGAGTTCATATACAGAAAAAATATCAGATAAAATAAATGATTTTGACTCACATAAAGTATTTTTTGCTAATGACTTTTTAGATATTGCTTCTTATGAAACTGCTAGAAAGACATTGAATAGAATGGTTAATGAAAGAAAAATTAAGCGTGTCATTGATGGCTTTTATTACAATCCAAGATATAGTGAATTAATTGGAGAGTACGAAGAAGTATCAATTCACGAATTAGCACTTGCCATAGCAAGAAAATACAATTGGAATATTGCACCATATAATAGCACAGCCTTAAACTTATTAGGACTTTCAACACAAGTACCAACTCACTATAAATATATATCTAGTGGAAGATACAAAGAATATAAAATTGGGGATACGGTTTTAGAATTTAAAAAAGTAAATCCAGGAGAAATTGCCAATATGTCCCTAAAGACTGCAACAGTTATTCAAGCAATTAAGTCTTTGGGAAAAGAAAATATAACTAACGAAGTTATACAAAAGATAAAAGAAAACTTAACTGAAAAAGAAAGAACAGACTTAATGAACGAATCAAAATCAGTGCCAGCATGGATATATGAAGTGATAAGAGAAATTTCTGAGGGTGAAAATGAATAAGTTTTATATAGAAAACAAAGAAGACTTAAGAGTTTTAATGGTAAATACAGCCAGAAAGAGAAATATATCTGAGGCAGTTATTGAAAAGGACTATTGGGTTACTTTTATCTTAGATTATCTATTTAATGAAAACAAATGGAGGGAATATTTTACCTTTAAAGGAGGAACATCACTTTCAAAATGCTTTGGACTTATAGAAAGATTTTCTGAAGATATTGATCTAATCTTAGATTGGCGAGTATTAGGTTACGAAGAAAAAGAACCTTGGTTAGAAAGATCAAATACTAAACAGGATAAATTCAACAAAGAAGTCAATGAAAAGACTGAAATCTTTTTAAGAGATGAATTATTAAAAGTCTTAGAACAAGATTTCAAGGACATGGACTTTGAATTTATGATTGATACTCTTGATCCACAAACAATTCTATGTAAATATCCTAAAATCTTTGAATCTAATTATTTGACACAAAATATAAGACTCGAAATAGGAAGTCTTGCAGCATGGACACCTGCAATTGAAGTGGAAATCCTGCCAATAATTGGAGAAGCCTATCCAAATGTTTTTAAAGAAAAAACTAATATAAGAACAGTATCAGTAGAGAGAACTTTTTGGGAAAAAGCAACAATTTTACACCACGAAGCAAATAGACCAGAATCTTCTCCTATGCCACATAGGTATGCAAGACACTTTTATGACTTATATAAAATAGCAAATTCAGATTTCAAAGACAGAGCCTTAGAGGATAAGGAGTTATTAAAGAAAGTAACTGAATTCAAAATGAAGTTTTATCCTAGGAAGTGGGCAAGGTATGAAGAAGCATTAAATGGTAGATTAAGGTTAGTCCCACGAGAGTACCGATTTTCTGAAATAGAAAAAGATTATAAGGCTATGTCAGAAATGATATATGGAGAATATCCAAACTTTGAAGAGATTATAAAAGTTCTTCAAGAACTAGAAAAAGAAATTAATAAGTAAATCGAATTCTCCCGAAAATAATATATTATTCGGGAGAAAAACTTTGAGCGAGAGAGAAATCTTTCGCTCTTTTTTTAATTTATGGAGGTATTAATGAAGTTAGTAATAGCAGAAAAGCCAAGTGTAGCAGTTACAATTGCAAAAGTAATTGGAGCAAGAACAAGAAAAAACGGATATTATGAGGGTAATGGATACATTGTTTCTTGGTGTATCGGTCATTTAATTCAAATGGCAAGTCCAGATAAGATAGATGAAAAATGGAAGAAATGGACAATAGACACTCTTCCTATAATTCCTGAAGAATATATTTATAAAATATCTAAAAGCACAAAGAAACAATATGGAGTTTTAAAGAAACTTTTAAACGATAAGAACATCGACACAGCAATAAATGCTTGTGATGCTGGTAGAGAGGGAGAACTTATTTTTAGGCTTGTATATAATCAAGCTAAATGTAAGAAGAAAATTCAAAGACTATGGATATCTTCAATGGAAAACAAAGCTATTGAAGATGGCTTTAGAAATCTTAAAGACGGGGAAAACTTTGAAGACTTATATAGATCAGCAAGTGCAAGAGCAATTGCGGATTGGTTAGTGGGAATGAATTTAAGTAGGCTTTATTCTTGCATTTACAAGGAAACATATTCAGTTGGTAGAGTACAAACACCAACCCTATATTTAATAGCTAAAAGGGATAGTGAAATAAACCTATTTAAGAAGCAAAAATATTATACAGTTGACCTATCTTATGGAGGATTGAAACTTGTATCAGATAGGATTGATAAAATTGAAGTTGCAGAGCAACTATTAAACTTGCTAGAAGATGAAATAGTTATTACAGAGGTAGAAGATAAAGAAATAAGCACAAAACCAGATAAGCCTTATGATCTTACTACCTTACAAAGAGAAGCAAATAAATATTTTGGATATTCAGCAAATGACACTTTAAACCTGGCACAAGGCTTGTATGAAAAAAAGCTAATCACATATCCAAGAACAGATAGTAGGTATTTAACCGATGATATGGTTAATACTATGAAAGAATTATTAGAAGGACTTGAAGAAGATTTTAAAATCAATGAATCAAACTTCAAGTCTATTTTTAATTCAGCTAAGGTTACAGACCACTATGCAATTATTCCTACTATATCTGGTATTGGAAAAGCCAAAGATTTATCTGATAAAGAAAGCAAAATTTTTAATTTAATTAAGGATAAATTACTTGCTTCATGTTCGGATAACTTAAAGGAATCTAGTAGAAAAATCAGATATGAATATGACAAGTTTAACTTTAATGCAAGTGGCAAGACTGTAATAGATGAAGGTTATACCAAATATCTAAAGGAATATGGAAAGGAAAGACAAGAAAATGAATTACCAGATGTAAAGACTGGAGATAAAATTAAGCTAACTTCTAAAAATATATCGGAGAAATTCACCAAAGCTCCAAGTCATTATAATGAAGATACACTTTTAAAAGCTATGGAAAATGCAGGAGTAGAATCCTTGGATAAAGACATAGAAGTAGAAAGAAAAGGCTTAGGAACACCAGCCACAAGAGCAGGAATTATCGAAAATCTTATCCATAAGGATCTCATAAGAAGAGATAAGAAAAATTTACTTGTAACTGAAAAAGGCAATAGACTTGTATCGATTGTAGAGGATAAGTTTAAGTCGGCTGAAACAACATCTGAATGGGAAATGAAACTTGCAAAGATTAGCTCTGGAGAAGTAGATAAAGAAGACTTTTTAAGAGAAATAGAAGATAGTATAAGGGAGCTTGTAGATAGGTACAAGAATAATCTAAATGAATAAGGTGAAAATATTAGAGCTTTTCGGTGGCATAGGTGCTATTAGAAAGGCTTTTATTAATTTAAAGATACCTTATGAAGTAGTTGATTATGTAGAAATAGATAAGGCTTGTGTTAAATCATACAACGCCCTTTTCGGAGAAAGTTATAAACCAAAATCAGTAGTAGGATATAAAGCTCCTGATGTGAAGATAGACTTAGTTATGCATGGAAGTCCTTGCCAAGACTTTTCAAGAATAGGAAAAAAACAAGGAGGAGTGAAAAACTCAGGAACTAGATCAAGCTTACTATTTGAAACAATTAGAATAATTAAAGAAATGAAAGAAAAACCTAAATGGATAATTTGGGAAAATGTAAAGGGAGTCCTTGATAGAAATATGAGGGACTCTTTTTTTATTTATCTAAAAGAACTAGAAAACCTTGGATATAAAAGCAAATACGAAATCTTAAATGCAATGGACTTTGGGATACCTCAAAAAAGGGAGAGAATATTTGTTGTTTCACTATTTGGAGAAAATAACTTTTCTTTTAATAAATTGGAGAGGAAAGAAACTAGAGCACTAAGTGAATTTTTAGAAAATAATGTAAGTGAACTTTATACAATGACCCAACCTTATATGCTGAAATTTTTAAATAAAGGCATAGATAATACTTTTAGAGGGCGACTAAAAGTGATTAAAGATTTTTCTTATACAATTTCTACAAAACAGATGAGAGTACCTAATTCTGGAATAATAGATATTGGAAATGATCAGTATAGGTATTTAACAGAAAGAGAATGTTTAAGACTCATGGGTTTTGATGATAGTGATATAGATAAATTAGAGGAAATACATCCAAGAAGAAAAAAATGCACTTCAAGTAAACTATATAAGCAGGCCGGTAATTCTATTGTGGTTGATGTTTTAATGGCTATTATTAGAGAGATATATTAGATTTAAATGGGTATAAAAATAGCTGAGGTGAAATAATTGGATAAAACAAATTTAGTTCCTGAAAAACTAAAAAAATTATTTGGAAGCGAGTATAATCAATCAACGCAATTAGGAAAAGAAATAAGCAATACAAATTTTGTCCAAAGGTATGATCATTTATGCTTAAGAAAAGAAAGAAGTTTAATGCATCAAGAAGATTCATTGGAGAAGCTTATTAATGACATAGATAAAGAACTAATAAAAACAAAGCTTAACAATAAAGAGGTTTATTTAGAATTACAAAAATATAGATATATTATAGCAAAAGATAAAAATGATGGAGGATTTGTTGGAACTAATTTTCCATCAATTATCAAAACAATAGGAGCGATTATATTATTTATTTTCTCTATAACAGATTTGAATATAATAGATACTATAAAGTATAGTTATTGTAAAATAGGACTGATTTGGACAGCTCTATTATATATAACTATTTTGGGGATAGGAGGATTTTTATATAAAACATTTACATCGACAATATATGAAGATAAAACAAATAAATATCATGACTTTTTAACTAGTTATTTAATAATTAATAATTCGGATAGTATAGGCAAAAGTTTTATAGACGATGGAAAATGACATTCTATCGTCTTTTTTATTGCACTAAAAAGGAGGTAGAAAATGCAAGTAAATGATTTTAAGAATATACAAGAAGCTATAAAGTATGAAGTGTTACAAGATGAAAAAGAATATTTAAAACTCTTAAAAGTTATAGGTAATAATCAGAAATATGATTTTTCAAGCCAATTAAGTATATATAACAAGGAACCTGAAGCTAGAGCTTGTGCGACTTTTGATATGTGGAAGAAATATTTTGGTCGAGTTGTTATGAGAGGTCAAAAGGGTATTCCAATTTTAGTTGGAAGTGATGTAAATCAAAGAATTTCATATATCTTTGATATAAGTCAGACCACATCAATGGATAGGAATATTAATGAGGTTAAATTATGGCAGTTTGATTACGAAAATCATAACGAGGCTTTAAAAGAAATAATAAGAGATTCTTCATTTGAAGCTAGTGATTCACTCAATGAAAATATATTTTCTTTGAGTCGAATTTATGGAGATGAATACATTAACTTGGCTCTTGCTGATTTGAGGATAGATATAGAGGATAGACTGAGTTTTGAAAAGTTTATGAGAGACTCAATATCTTATGCAGTAGCTAATAGATTTAATACAGTCTATCCTATGGATATGGAAAATTTAAAAAATAATTTTTTGAGGATTAATACAATTTCTTTAGAGCAGATAGGTCTTGTAATATCAAGGGTTAGCGAAGATATTATAGATAGCACAATAGAAAAATCAAAGGAAATGGATCGTGCTAGGCTGCTGACAGAAAGGGCCGATGCCGACTATAATAGAGATATAGAAAATACAAATGAAGATAGAGGAGGTCAAAATGATTTATATAGACGAGATGATAGGTCAAGAAGTAGAGATGGACGAGTTTTCACAGATGGAAGCGACAGAGGAAATAGCGATGAAGATCGAAGAGAAAACCTTGGACATGATGGAGAAGGATCTGGAATTTATGGAGAGATTCCCGAATCCGACTTACGCAGTTCTAAGACTGTCTTACCTGGTAGGGAGCGAGGACATGGAGAACTGGAAGAAACTTCAGGAAATGTACGAGGAGAAAACACTTTTGAACCATCTGAAAGAAATTCAGAATCAGGCAGTGGACTTTATCAAGAGAGAGAAAGTCAAGATGATGAAAGAACAAGGATTGACAGAGAAGATGATGAGAGAGAATCCAGAGGAATACCAAGGACAGATGAACAACTTGATGGCGACAGTGAAGAGAATAGCGATCAAGGAATACGTGGAAGCTTAGAAAATGAAATAAGCAAAGAAAAGGAAGCTGATGAAGCTTCTTTTTTTGATGGCAAAAACACTGAAAACGGAAAAGATTATTGGATTGTAGAATTTAATGAAAACCACGAATTAGTTCCCGATTATAGTGGGCAGATAGTAACTAAAGACTTAATCAATATCCTAAGACAAAAGGATATTGATGTTAAAGACCATAATCAAACTCTTGGAGAAAATGAATTTGGAGAAATGACTGATGATTATATCGGGTATTTCAAATTCTATTTTGACCACTATGTAGATGGCGAAGTTGTCGAACATTATAGGATTGACCTTGGTGATGGTGAAGAAGTAAATGAGCGTGAATTTTCATATTTAGAAGAACAAGTTGCACTAAGTGAGAAAAACTCCTTACAAGAAGAAGATAAGGAAAAGATAGAGCCTAAATTTAAGATAGGCGATCAGGTTAGATATAAAGATAAGGACTTTACCATTACAGATTTTGATGAACTAAGTGGAGGACTTAAAACTGTCACTATCAGAGATAATATGGAATATATGGGAGGTATGATTAGGGGTTCGGAAGTAATTCCATATAGAAACGATTCATACCTTGAAGAAATCTTTGGAAATCTAAGTCAAACATCAGAAAAACTAGCAGTAAAGGTTGGTAAGGAATTTATTTTAGAAGATGAGAACATCTTTGATGGAATTAACTTAATTGAAACAGGAACTAAAGTAGAAGTTAATGGAGAAGAATTTCCCTTATATAAGGGTGAAACATTTGAAGAGAGTAAAAAGATTGATGACCTTTTAGATAGTGGAAATTACGAGATATACAAATTATCTGAGCATGAAAAACAAATTGAAAGACAAGTAGAGCAAGAAAGCTTTATTGATAACTACAATTCTGAAATTGATCAAATGATGGATAGGTATGATATCCCAAGAGAAGCAGCCGAAAACTTATTGAGGGGTAAAGAAGATTTAAAGAATCTAGGCTATGAACCTAATAAGGAAAAGTTAAGTTTTGCTAGAAATTATGACTTAAAAAATCATATCTACTCAGAATACCTAACACCATCAGAAAAGTTAGATAAAAATATCAAAGCTATTAAAATGCTCAAAAGACTTGAAAATGAAAATAGGAGTCCAAGAGAGTATGAACAAGCCTATCTGGCTGATTATCTGGGGTGGGGAGGTCTTTCCGATGTCTTCGATGAAGAAAAAGGAGGACAATGGCTCGAAGCAAGAAATATTTTAAAAGAAAATCTAACAAATGAAGAGTATTTAAATGCTAAAGAGTCTACTTTAACATCCTTTTATACACCTAGAGAGGTAATGGATGGAATATATAAGACTCTAACAGATATGGGATTTAAGACTGGGAATATCCTCGAACCATCTGCAGGGGTCGGTAATTTTATTGGTAATATGCCAAGTGAAATACAAGGCTCTAAAGTATATGGAGTAGAAAAAGATAGTCTAAGCGGAAGAATAGCAAGAGAACTTTATCCTGAAGCTAACATTCAAATTAAAGGCTTTGAAGAAACAAACTTCTCAAATAACTTTTTCGATTTAGTTATAGGAAATGTTCCCTTTGGAGATTTTAAAGTTAACGATCGTGAATATAACAGAAATAATTTTCTGATTCACGATTATTTTTTTGCAAAGTCTATAGATAAGGTTAGGAATGGAGGAATTATTGCCTTCATAACTTCATCTGGAACTATGGATAAAAAAGATGAATCTGTAAGAAAATATATTAATGCAAGATGTGAGTTTTTAGGAGCTATGAGGCTTCCTAATACAACATTTAAAGGACTTGCTGGTACAGAAGTTACTTCAGATATTATTTTCTTAAAAAAGAGAGATTCAGTTATAGAAAGAGATGACGATTGGGTACACCTATCAACTGATAAAAAGGGTTTGACTTATAATAAATACTTTGTAGATAATCCTCAGATGGTATTAGGGGATATGAAAGAAGTATCTGGAAGATTTGGCAATACTATTACTTGTGATGAAAAAGAAGATGAAAAGTTAAAAGACTTAATGGATCTTGCAAGTAAGGAAATATCTTCAAATTCAAAATATGAAGAGGTTGAACTATTGGAAGATGAGGAATTAAGTCTTCCAGCAACAGACGATGTTAAAAACTTTTCTTACACTATTATTGATGAAGAAGTCTACCTAAGAGAAAACTCAGTCTTAATTAAGCAGAATATATCAGATAAAAATAAAGAAAAGATAAAAGATTATCTTGATGTAATGAATGCTTTAAAAGATGTAATAGAAAAACAAAAGGACGATTTTTCTGATGAAGAAATAAAAGAGTCACAAGCAAAGTTAAATGAAGTCTATGATAACTTTTCAAAGAAACATGGCTTCATTAACTCCTTATCAAATACTAGAGCCTTAAAGGAAGACTCAAACTTTCCTTTGGTTTCATCAATAGAAATACTTGATGATGAGGATAATTTCAAAGCTAAGAGTGATATATTTTCAAAAAGAACAATAACAAAGGCAAAAGTAGTAGACCATGTAGATACTTCCCTTGAAGCCTTAGTCTTATCAGTTTCACAAAAAGGATATGTAGATTTTGAATATATGGAATCTATCACAAGTAAAGATAGGGACACCTTAATTGGTGAGCTTGAGGGAGAAATATTTTTAGACATTAAGGACATAGACCTAATAAATAACAGAATGCCCTTTGAAAACTTTAACCATGACGATCCATTTCATTTTTCATATGTATCGGCTGATGAGTATTTAAGTGGCAATATTAGAGAAAAGATTGGCTATCTCAATTCATATATTGGAGAAATTGAAAATGTAATAGATTTAGCACCTTCTGAAAAGAAAGACACATTATTAAACGAGTTAGGCAAACTCAAATATCAAAGGGAAAAATTACAAGAAGTTATGCCTGAAGAACTAACTGCTTCTGATATAAATGTAAGGTTAGGAGCAACTTGGATACCTCAAAAAGATATAGAAGACTTTACTTTTAATCTTTTAAAAACACCAGGTTATGATAGGTGGAATATAAATGTTAGGTTCTCACCACATACAAGTGAATGGAACATTGAAGGTAAAAGTGTTGACTCAACTAATGACCTTGCTAACATGACTTATGGTACAAGTAGAGTCAATGCCTATAAGCTAATTGAAAATGCCCTTAATCTAAAAGATACAAAGGTATTTGACCAAGTAATAAATGATGATGGTTCTAAGACTTCTGTATTAAACAAAAAAGAAACTATGCTTGCAAGTCAAAAGCAAGAGCTGATTAAAGAAGAATTTAAGAATTGGATATTTGAAGATCCTGATAGAAGATATAGGCTAGAAAAGATTTATAATGAAAAATTCAATTCAATTAGAAATAGAGAATTTGACGGCTCTAACTTAACTTTTGATGGAATGAATACTGAAATCAGACTTCGAGAACATCAGAAAAACGCCATAGCAAGGACTCTTTATGGTGGAAATACATTGCTTGCCCATGTAGTAGGAGCAGGAAAAACTTTTGAAATGGTAGCTTCTGCTATGGAATCTAAAAAGTTAGGACTTGCAAGTAAATCATTATTTGTAGTTCCTAACCATCTAACTACTCAAATTGGTAGGGAGTTTATGCAATTATATCCGTCAGCAAATATTATGGTGGCCGATAAAAAAGACTTTCAACCAAAAAATAGGAAAAGATTTATTGGTAGGATTGCAACAGGAGAATATGATGCAGTCATTATAGGACACTCTCAATTTGAAAAAATACCGATGTCTAAGGAATACCAGGTAAGACATATACAAGACCAAATAGATGATATAGTTTCCTTTATTGATGAGAATAAAAGAAATAGAGGAGAAAATTTCACTGTAAAACAACTGGAAAAGACAAAGAAGAAACTCTTGGTAAGACTGGAAAAACTAAATGATGACTTTAAAAAAGATGATGTTATAACCTTTGAAGAACTAGGAGTAGATAAGTTATTTATAGACGAAGCTCATAATTACAAAAACCTATTCTTGCATACAAAGATGAGAAATGTTGCGGGTATCGGTCAGAGTGAAGCCTTTAAGTCTTCAGATATGTATATGAAATGTAGGTATATGGACGAAATGACAGATGGAAAGGGAGTTGTATTTGCTACTGGTACACCAATATCAAATTCAATGACAGAGCTTTATACCATGCAAAGATACCTTCAATATGACGATTTAAAGGCAAGAGGATTAGAACATTTTGATGCCTGGGCTTCTACTTTTGGAGAAACAGAAAATACCTTTGAATTATCTCCAGAAGGCACTGGATATAGGCAAAAGACAAGATTTTCAAAGTTTTATAACTTGCCAGAACTGATGTCTATGTTTAAAGAAGTAGCAGATATAAAGACCTCAGATATGTTAAATTTGCCAGTACCAGAAGCAAACTTTGAAGTTATTAAAACAAAACCTACTGAGGAACAAAAAGAAATATTAGAAGCTATTTCAGAAAGAGCTGACGCAGTTAGAAATAACCAAGTAGAGCCAACAGAAGATAATATGCTAAAGATTACAAATGATGGTAAAAAACTTGCCCTTGACCAAAGATTAATAAATCCACTACTTCCCGATGATCATAATTCAAAGGTAAATGTATGTGTTAAAAACATCTTTTCGATCTGGGATAAGACAAGAGAAAAATCATCGACCCAATTAGTGTTTTCAGATATGTCTACACCAAAAGGAGATGGAGAATTTAATATCTATGACGATATTAGAAATAAGCTAGTGAATATGGGAATACCTAAAGAAGAAATAGCCTTTATCCACGAAGCAGATACAGACAAACAAAAAGATGAATTATTCTCTAAAGTAAGAAGAGGAGAAGTAAGGGTATTATTAGGATCTACTCAAAAAATGGGAGCAGGTACAAATGTACAAAATAAACTAATAGCCTTACACGATTTAGACGTCCCTTGGAGACCGTCTGACCTAGAGCAAAGAAGTGGTAGAATTGTTCGTCAAGGTAATGAAAATGATAAAGTTAATATCTTTAGATATGTAACAGAGAATACCTTCGATGCGTATTTGTGGGTGCGACATGAAGTCGCTTAATTTAACTGTTTGGCAAAATGACCAAACCAACTATTCCGTTAGTTGAGCCGAGTATCGGCTGCACTTAGGTGTGGTAAGCTGATATTAAAGTAGCCCTACTTGAGGTAAAACCGTGAGGGAATACCGAAACTGCCAGCAACAAGGCGGTTAGGGAGCGAGGCTTGATAATATGGCTAACATATGTGAACTACTGATAAATGTCGTTAAGGCGAACAGGCTAAAGTTGCTGATAAGCCTGAACCAAAATGGTGTGTAGTCGGATAATCCTTTCCACAGTGGGATTACACGGACAAAAAGACTACCGGCAGAGAGGTAGAGCCTAAGTTATCAATGTTAATTAAGTGAAACATGGTAAGCCTGTACTATTGCCAAAAGGCAAGGCAAATCGTAAGAAATGCTGATAATGGTGCAGGTAAAGGAGAATGGAAAAAGCGAATGCCATCTTGTAATGAGATGGATAGGGGTTCAAAATTTGCTCTAACTTGAAAGAGTGCAGACTTCCATTTGGTTTTTAATCACAAGAGAACTTGTAGAATTTTTGAAAGGAGAAAGCAAATGAACAGTAAAATGTGTGCTACTACTAACAGAGCTAAAAACTGGGAAAGTATAGACTTTTATCTAGCAGAAAGCTATGTTAAAAAACTACAAATGCGTATTGTGAAAGCGTGGAAAATGAGTAAATATGGAAAGGTAAAATCTTTACAACATTTACTCACAACTTCATTTTATGCAAAAGCCTTGGCTATTAAGAGGGTAACTGAAAATCAAGGCAAGAAAACAAGTGGTGTTGATGGTGAATTATGGCTAACATCACAGGCAAAGTATAAGGCGATAGAAAAGTTAAATTTAAGAGGATATAAACCTAAGCCTCTTAGAAGAGTGTATATACCAAAGAAAAATGGTAAGAAAAGACCTCTCAGCATTCCTACAATGACAGATAGAGCAATGCAAACACTATATAAATTTGCACTTGAACCCATAGCAGAAATTACTGCTGACCCTAATTCTTATGGATTTAGGGCAAAAAGATGTACACAAGATGCTATCGAGCAGTGTTTTACGTCACTCAATAAAAAGAAGTCTGCAAAATGGGTACTTGAGGGAGATATAAAAGGTTGTTTTGATAATATAAGTCATGAATGGATATTAAATAATATCCCAATGAACAAGAAATTATTAAAACTCTGGCTTGAGTGTGGATATATAGAAAAACAAAAAGTATTTCCAACAGAAACAGGAAGTCCACAAGGCTCGCCAATATCACCTATTATTTCCAATATGGTATTAGATGGTTTAGAAAAAGCAATCAAAGAGAAATACCATAGAAGAACAGTAAACAAGAAAACATATTTCCCAAAGGTTAATTTTGTTAGATATGCAGATGATTTCATTGTTACAGGAGAAAGTGAAGAATTGCTTGAAAATGGTGTAAAGCCAATCATTGTAAAATTCTTGGCTGAAAGAGGTTTAGAATTATCAGAGGAAAAGACACTTATAACACACATAAATGACGGTTTTGATTTTCTTGGAGTTAATATTAGGATGTATAAAGATAAGTTGCTTACAAAACCATCTGATAATAACTTCAAGGCTATTGTCGATAAAATCAGACGAATCATAAAAGATAATCCGTCAATGAAACAAGAAATTTTGATTAGAAAATTAAATCCAATCATTATAGGTTGGGTAAACTATCATAAATATAATGTTTCATCTAAAGCCTTTGAAAAACTTGATTATGAAATATATAAAAGCTTGTGGACCTGGTGCGTTCGTAGACACCCAAAGAAAGGTAGAAAATGGATAGCTAAGAAATACTTCCATACCATTGGAAATAGAACCTGGACTTTCAGTGTAGCAACTGGCGACAGAATGGAAAATGGCGAGAAATACTATCTTCGTCTTAAATATGCTACAGACACTGATATTAAAAGATTTACCAAGATACAAGCTGAAGCAAATCCATTTGATGAAAATTGGCAAATATACTTTGAAGAAAGAGAAGAGTTAAAAATACGAAACGAACTTAAAGGACGTACAGTTATAAATAGACTGTATAAAACGCAAAACGGAATATGCCCTGTTTGTGGAGAGAAAATAACTCTGGATACAGACTTTAGAGTACATCAAACAACTCAAAACAATATTACCCTTAAAACATTAGTACACCCTTGGTGTCATAGAAAATTGCATATAAATGATAAAGAAAATACGCTGGCTCTTTAATTAGGGCTTATAAAAACTTGAGCCGTGTGAGGGGAAACTCTCATGCACGGTTCTTAGAGGGGAAAGGGATAGTAATATCCCCGACCTACTCGACCAGACAATAGAGAATAAGCAGAAATTCATATCTCAAATTATGACCTCAAAAACTCCAGTAAGAGTTGCGGAAGATGTTGATGAAGCAAGCCTATCTTATTCAGAAATTAAGGCTTTAGCCACTGGAAATCCTTTAATTAAAGAAAAAATGGATTTAGATAACGAAGTTACAAAACTAAAAATGCTGGAAGCAAACTACAAGTCTAATAAATATAAGCTTGAAGATAAGGTAAATAAAATTTATCCTCAAAGTATTTTAAAAACTGAAATGGAAATACAAGCAGTTAAAGAAGATATTGCAAGTGTTGAGAAATTAGGAGAAGGAGATAGCAAATTCACTTCAATTACTCTTGGGACAAATAAAATTTTAGACAAGAAAGAAGCTGGAGATAAGCTATTAGAAGAAATAAAAAAAGTAAAGATAAATGATAGCAAGGTCATTGGTAAATATAGAAATTTAGACTTACAAGTTTCATATAACTTTATGACTAATACTCATACCTTTAAACTTCTAGGAAAAGCAGAATATTTCGGGGAGTTTTCAAACTCTACTGATGGCAATATAACAAGGCTTGATAATGCCATTGAAAAAATGCCTGCAAGGCTTGAAAGGTTAAATCAAAACATTGAAAACTATAAAGAATCTTTAGAAAATGCCAAAGTAGAATTGACAAAACCATTTGAAAAAGCAGATGAGTTAAGAGATAAGACACTAAGACTAGCTGAAATCAATAAACTTTTAGATATGGGAGAAGTAGAAGAATTAGAAAACCAATCACCACTATTAGAAGATTTAAAGAGGGCGATAGTTGATTATTCTAATTATGAGTTTTCAGAATCTAATAGCTATGAAGACTTTGACAAATTATACCCCGATTTAAGTCATATAGGACTTGCCTATACAGAGACACCAGATGGGAAGCACTCTATTCAATATGAGGTAAATTTGGAAGAAAAAACATGGACTCAGTATGTAGATAATGTTGCTATTAGAACAGAATCTTTTGTAGAAGAAGATATATCTAATTCACAAGCTCTTAAAGATATGACCGAAGCCATAAATATGTCAAGTTTTGATGATCTGGTATCAGTAGATGAAGAAGATTTAAAACAAGCACTAGGATTAGAAATAGATGATGATGGAAACTTCTATGATCCACTAGCAAAAGATCTTGACAATGATGGAATACCAGATAGGTATGACAATGATTTTAAAGATAGTGATTACTTTGAATCAACTTATGATGTAGAAGATAATCTTCACGCAAGGGAAGAAAAACCATCAATATTGGGACAAATATCCAAATTCAAATCGGAAGAAGAAAAAGATAAAAATCAAGAAAAAAACGAAAAAGGACAAGAAAGATAGAGGAGAGCGAAAGGCTCTCCTTATTTAGTACAAGGAGGAAAATATGGAATACAAAGATATTAGAGAAAACTTAGAAGAAATGATGAATGATAACTACAAGGACTTTATAAAAGCACTTGTGAGTATAGAAAAAGGTGTTAATGACGAAAAGGCACTTGAAGAAGTTTATGTTTTATTTATGATCAAAGACACAACAGGTCTATTAAATGATGACTTTGACTATATGATTGATGATATGAAAGAACAAGGTAAGATTGTTGAAAATGTAAGTGATTTTGAAGAAAAAGATGATCTTATAAATCTCGTTGGCAATATAGCTGGAAAAGTAGAAAATCTTGAAAGAGAAAATGCTAATGGA
>NZ_KV803766.1:29018-31581 GCF_001811125.1 Anaerococcus sp. HMSC068A02
GGAGAAAAGTTCAAGGTAAGCAACTTTTCAATTGTTTCAAAAGATGACTATGGGAATAAAATTTATACCAATTGTTCAGCCTATGGAGATAAGACAAAAGATTTAGAAAACTTAAAACAAGGAGATTTTGTTAAAATATTTGGTCAAGTAAAAACAAGCATTGACAACAACGGAAAGGAACATAAGAATGTCCGTATTTTGTTTTATAAGCTTTTAAAAGCAAAAGAACAAATGAAAGGACAAGAAAAAAAGAAAGAGTCTGTGCTTGGAGAAATCAAAAAATATCAGACTGAAGATAAGGGAAAGCCTAAAGAAAAGAAAGAAACATCAAAAGAAGCTGAAAGATAAACTTATGGTCGGTGTGGTCTTAGTACTGCACCGACTCTTTTTTTGTTTGGAGGAAAAAAGAGGAGAGAACACTATCTCTCCATATCCTTGCCCATATAAATTCCTAGTTTTTTCGTATCCTGTAAAGATCGTCCATTGTTTTTTTGAGGAAGAATACTCTCGCATAAGGGTATTCTTTTTTTGTTCAGTTTATTAAGTCTGTATAAAGACAAAATGTAAAAAATGGTTGTAAACAATCTTTTAAAAATCAAATAAAAATTGAATATAATCAATAAAAGTGATATAATTACTCCGAAAATCGTTATAAAGAAAAGAGGATTAGTATGGCATTGAATTATAAACCATTATGGATACTATTGGCGAAGAAAAGTTTGAAGAAAACAGATGTAATAGTTATGGCAGGGATTACCACTAATGTTATGGCACAGATGGGAAAAAATAAGCCTATAACACTTAAAAACTTAGAAAAAATATGTAAGTCTTTAGATTGTACACCGAATGATGTATTTTCCTTTGATGATAATTATATTGAATAAGAAGTATGGAGTTATGAGATATGAGAGAGATAATAATTATAGATGATGATATTGCATTATGTAATTTAATTAAAAAGTGTTTAAGTACTGATGGATATTCTGTTGATATTGCCAATAATGGATTAGACGGATATAAGAAAATACGAAATGCAAATAATTTGTGTCTGATTTTATTAGATATTATGCTTCCTGATTTTGATGGGTTTCAAGTTCTGGAGATGATAAGGGAAGAATGCACTATTCCGGTTTTAATGCTGACTGCGAAGTCTGATGATGATTCAAAAATTTATGGACTTAAACAAGGTGCTGATGACTATTTGACAAAGCCATTTAATATAAATGAACTTAAGGCAAGAGTTGAAGCTATGGTTCGTAGATATATAGATTTCAATCAGAAAAGCACAGACCAGTCTGATATACTCACAATAGATGGTATGCAAATAGATAAGGAAAATAGAATTGTAAAAATAAGTGATAATAACATAGAATTAACAAATAAAGAATTTGATTTATTGTATTTTCTTGCGTCTAATAAAGGGAGGATTTTTACAAAAAAACAAATATATACGAATGTTTGGGAAGAAGATTATCTTTTTGATGATAGTAATATCATGTCTTTTATCAGTAAGCTTCGAAAAAAAATAGAGCCTAACCCTGAAGAACCAACTTATATTTTGACAGTTAGGGGCGTGGGTTATCGTTTTAGTAAGGGGGTATGATATATGGATGTAAAAATCATTATAATCTTATTATTGATATTTGTAATTTTTTGTTTGTTAAAAAAAATTACCAACATAAAAAAAGAAATAAACAGTATTCAGGAAGTACTCGTTGATATAAAAAATGGTGATTACAATCGCAGAATTTTAATTAAGAAAAATGAAACTACAGAAAAGATCTGTCATGATATAAATGAGATAACTCTACAAAGTCAGAACAAGCTAATAGAACAAAAGCAGTCAGAACAGGCGTATAAATCGCTTATGACAAGTTTGTCTCATGATGTGAAAACTCCTTTAGCATCTATGGTCGGGTATTTGGAAGCAGTGCAGGAGGGAATTGTTACGGGAGATGAGAAGGAAGATTATATAAAAATTTCTTTAAGTAAGGCACATTACTTGAAGGATTTTGTAGAAAAACTCTTTGATTGGGTAAAGTTGGATTCAGGAGAATGGAAGTTTTCTTTTGTAGATAAAGACCTGAATGAATTAACAAGAAATGTGATAAGCGACTGGATTCCTATTTTTGAAGAAAAACATATAAGTTATGAAATTGAAATTCCGGAACAGGAATTCTATATAAAGATAGATGAAAATGCCTATTTTAGGAGCTTAAACAATATTATAAACAATATTATTATTCACAGTAATTGTGATAGAGTACACTTGAAATTAGAAGAATCGGATACAAAAGCTACTTTGATGATTTTAGATAATGGAAATGGTATAAGTGAAAAGGACTTACCATATATATTTGATAGGATGTATCAGGCAGATAGTTCAAGATTAACAAAAGGATCGGGACTTGGCTTATCAATTGCTAAAGAATTGTTAAGAGTGAATAATGCCAAAATAAGGGTAAGTAGTATACCTAACATAAAAACTGTCTTTACTGTGGAGTTTGCAATGTAAGTAGCTGATTTAGAAAGGGGCTGTTGCAAAAGTCCCAAGATAGAAAAA
>NZ_KV803767.1:0-663 GCF_001811125.1 Anaerococcus sp. HMSC068A02
CATTTATCTTCGGATACATATTTACTTTTCTTGTCCTTGAAGTGCTTTCTTGTTTTGAAATTGACTGTATGCCCCAAGTATTCCTGTTTCTTTAAAATGCTTGCTATTGTTGAGCTGCACCAACGATAGGGATGTTCAAAGTTTTTGCTTTGATGTAATCCATATCCCATTTTTTGCTGATGATAAGCGGGTATATCTATCTTGTCCGCTTCCAGTATCTTTGCTATTTTGTATGGTCCTGCTCCGTCCATTGTAAGATTAAATATTCGTCTTACTATCTCGGCTGCTTTTTCATCTACAATCCATTTGTTTTTATCTTTTTCATCTTTGATATAGCCATAAGGCGGTGTGCTTGCAGTATGTTTCCCACTTTCGCCTTTTGACCTGAAGGTAGATTGGATTTTTCTTGATGTATCTCTTGCATACCATTCATTCATGATATTTCTAAAGGGGGTAAAATCATCTTCTCTGTAAAAGCTATCTACATTGTCATTGATAGCGATTAGTCTCACTCCCTTTTGTCTTAGTATCTCCATACATTGACCGACTTTGAGATAATCTCTGCCAAGTCTGCTCATATCTTTTACAATGATACACCCAATATTTCCTTGATTAACTCCGTTCATCATTGCCATAAAGCCTGGTCTATCAAACTGTGTCCCG
>NZ_KV803768.1:0-663 GCF_001811125.1 Anaerococcus sp. HMSC068A02
CGGGACACAGTTTGATAGACCAGGCTTTATGGAAATGATGAATGGAGTAAATACTGGAAATATCGGTTGTATCATCGTAAAGGATATGAGTAGACTCGGCAGAGATTATCTCAAAGTCGGTCAATGTATGGAGATATTAAGGCAAAAGGGCGTAAGACTGATTGCTATCAATGACAATGTAGACAGCTTTTACAGAGAAGATGATTTTACCCCTTTTAGAAATATTATGAATGAATGGTATGCAAGAGATACTTCAAGAAAAATACAATCTACATTTAGATCAAAAGGAGAAAGCGGAAAGCATACGGCAAGCACTCCACCTTATGGCTACATCAAAGATGAAAAAGACAAAGATAAGTGGGTTGTAGATGAAAAAGCAGCCGAGATAGTAAGACGAATATTTAATCTTACAATGGACGGAGCAGGACCATACAAAATAGCAAAGATACTGGAAGCAGATAAGATAGATATACCCGCTTATCATCAGCAAAAAATGGGATATGGATTACATCAAAGCAAAAACTTTGAATATCCTTATCGTTGGTGTAGTTCCACAATTGCTAGTATCTTAAAGAAAAAAGAATACTTAGGGCATACAGTTAACTTTAAAACAAGAAAGCATTTCAAGGATAAGAAAAGTAAATATGTATCCGAAGATAAATG
>NZ_KV803769.1:0-569 GCF_001811125.1 Anaerococcus sp. HMSC068A02
GACCAAAAAGTAATAGACACAAGTCTAATGGAATCAAACGGTCAACAGTGGATAGAAGGCAAAGAAATAAGACCAGCAACAGTAACAAGTCTAGATAAAGACGCAGAAATATTAAAAGAAATAGATGGACTACCAAAAGGCTTAATCTTTGACGGAAAAACAATAACAGGAATCCCAGAACCAAGCAATGAAGGTTGGCCAGAAGACGGCAGTGGATTTAAAACAATAACATTAAAATTCAAAGCAAAGAAAAAAGGCAAACTCTTAGTAAGAAAAATCACATATTGGTTATACAGAGACAAAGATAGAGATGGCATATCCGATGACGAAGATAAAGATCACGGCGAAAAATTCACGCCACAAAGAAGCTCAAGCAAACCAATAATAGTAGAAGGGAAAGCCCCAAGTCTAGAAGAATACAAAGAAAGATTTTCAAACATACCAAAAGACGGTTCAGTAGAAGTAAGCTTTAAAAACAAACCAGACTACAGCAAAGTAAGCGAAACCCCACAAAGAGTGTACCTACAATTCAAAAGCAAAGGAACAAAAGAAGTAGGCGAAGCTTACGT
>NZ_KV803770.1:0-3195 GCF_001811125.1 Anaerococcus sp. HMSC068A02
TGGGCAAAAAATCAAAGTAAGTGAGCAGATATACAAAGTCTACTGGCAAGAAAGAGAACACGAAAAATATTTAGAGCAGGTGGATAAGAAAAACCACTTGCTATTTTTTTCGTCTCTAAATCACGATGGGAATTTTGAAGATAATCTAGAAGATAAAAATGTTGATGTTGAAAAAGTTGTAGCTACACAAATGATGATTGAAGCACTAAGAAATGCAATGTCAAAGTTAAATAAGGATGAACGAGAAATAATCGAAAGATTATATTTCAATGATGAAACACTTCGTGCAGTAGCGAAGACTCAAAATATATCACATCCTGCTTTAATAAAAAGGCGAGATAAGATTTTAGAAAAACTAAAGAAATTTATAGAAGAAATATAATTTCTGGTTACCAAAGAGGGCAAATTTTCCTTTATAAAGTGAGGGGAGTTTTGTCCTCTTTCTATTTTAAAAGAAATTTAAACAATATTTGAACCTTAACAATTGAATAGACCAAGACAAGACATTAATCATTTTTGGAGCGTAATAACCTATCCGCCAAGATCTTTCTGCTGAATAATTCGGCAAAACAAGTACTGCTAAGCTAAAAGCAAGGGAAGAAGAAAGGGAGCGATAAGTAAGAGTTTGAATATAGGGAGGGATACCCTATTCGCTACGAAGAAAATGAGGATAATGATACTTCTAAGGTTGAAGCCGGCTCATCCTGAACAGAGGCGGAGGTGAGATTCCTATGTTGCTAATCCAAGGCACTTGTCAATGTCAAAAAACTTTAAAAATATTAAAAGAAATATTTTAAATATATTATTTGGAGGATTTATGATTAACGAAAATATAAAAGGTGTTCGTGTTTCTGAGAAAGCATTTCTAACATTAAAAGAAGCATCTGAATATTTTAATATTGGTCAAGATAAAGTTAGACAATTAACGGATGAAAATGATTGCGATTTTGTATTATTTAATGGTAGTAAGCGTCTTATTAAGAAAAAGTTAATGGAAGAATATTTAAATAGACAGTTCTCTATCTGATCTAAAATTATATATAAAACACGCTTAATGCGGTATAATAATTATAGCGTGTCTTTTATCAAAAAAGGAGAATTTTTATGGTAAAAAGACGCAAAGATAGTAAAGGGGTTGTTTTAAAAGACGGTGAATATCAAAGGTCAAATGGCACTTATGAATTTAAGTGGCAAGACAAAATAGGGCGTAGAAAATCTATCTATGCGAAAACTCTAAAGGAATTAAGAGAAAAGGAATTGGATATTTTACGCAATACTATAGATGGAATCAACAACGAAGGAAGTAGCTTGTCTGTAAATGATACTTTTAAGTTATGGACAAAGGTAAAAAGAGGTTTAAAGGATAATACCTTTAAAAATTACATCTATATGTATCAACAATTCGTCGAACCGACTTTTGGTCGTATTAAACTATCTGATATTAAAAGATCTGATGTTAGAAGTTTTTATAACAGATTAAAGGAAGACCAGGGATTGATGGTTTCTACCATAGATTGTGTCCATACTGTGCTACATCAGGTTTTAGAATTAGCAGTGGATGACGAATATATAAGGTTTAATCCATCTGACAATGCTTTGAAGGAATTGAAAGTAGCTTATCGAAATGAATCTCCGAAGAAAAAAGCCATGACAATAGAAGAACAGGTGCTATTTGAAGAATATTTATCTAATAGTGACGAATATAAAAAATGGTATCCAATATTCATTGTTATGCTTTGGACAGGAATGAGAGTTGGAGAAGTTACAGGATTGCAATGGGACGATCTAGATTTTGATAATGGTCTTATAAATGTAAACAGGACTTTGGTATATTATAGTAAAGGTAAAGGATTAAACAATAGATATGCTATTAATACACCGAAGACAGCATCAGGTAAGCGAAGTATTCCTATGGTTCAAAAAGTAAAAGATGCTTTTCTTATGGAAAGAGAGTTACAAAAGACTTTTGGAATCGAATGTTGTGATTCAATCGATGGATTTAAAGACTTTGTATTTTTAAATAGATTCGGAAAGGTTCATAATAATGGAACACTTAATAAAGCTTTAAGAAGAATTGTTAGAGATTGCAATTTAAGTATAATGGATAAAAATAAATCGAACTCTAATGATATTCTATTAGTTCCACATTTAAGCAATCACATTTTCAGACACACCTTTACTACAAGGCTTAATGAACAAAATATAAATACAAAAGCAATGCAGTCTATTCTAGGTCATTCTGATATTAGTACAACAATGGATATATATGTAGATGCAACAGAAGATTTTAAGATAGAACAGATGGGAGAATTTGAAAAAGCGATGAAATTTATATTTTAGAATTTACGACAGCTTACGACAAATTTACGACAATTTGCTAGAAATCTATAGGCACTTATAGAGAGGTAGCAAATTGTCGTAAATGGAGAAGTACCATAAAATAGACTTTTATAGAGATTTAGACAATTATCTAAGGTAGAGGGGATTTTCCCAACAATGAAGCCAATAGGAAAAGAAAAAGCAGAAAATGAAATCTCATCAAATGAAAATTATGGAAAAATTGCTACAGAAAAAATTGACTTATCAAAAATAAAAGTTGAACCACTATTTGAAGATTATGTAGATTTTGAAACTTTCTCAAAATCTGATTTTAGAGCTGTGAAAGTGAAAAATTGCGAAGAAGTTCCAAAATCAAAAAAACTTTTGAAATTTACATTAGATGATGGTTCTGAAAAAGAAAGAGTTATTTTATCTGGTATTAAGGAATATTACAGCGCAGAGAGCTTAATTGGAAAGACATTGCTTGCAATTTGTAATCTTCCTCCTCGTAAGATGATGGGAATCGACTCAGAAGGTATGATTATATCTGCAATTTGTGAGTACGACGGAGAAGAAAAACTTAACTTAATAATGTTGGATGATA
This sequence comes from Anaerococcus sp. HMSC068A02, assembly GCF_001811125.1. Lineage (NCBI taxonomy): Bacteria > Bacillati > Bacillota > Tissierellia > Tissierellales > Peptoniphilaceae > Anaerococcus > Anaerococcus sp. HMSC068A02. The sequence continues at coordinate 2,924 of NZ_KV803770.1, forward strand.
ATATTCCAGCAGGATCAAAATTATATTAAAGGACACGCTAATTTATAAAACTGGGGTTTGTAATGAATCCCATTTTAATTTTTATAATTGGATTAATAGAATTATTAAGCTATACAATAAAATCAATTTAAAGAAAAATAAATATTAGATAATATCAGGCGATAGAAAATAAAAACTCTATCGTCTTTTTTTATACACAAAATTGGGAGGTTAAAATGGTAAGGATGAGAAGTCTCACTTAAACAATTTAATATATAAGACATTTAGCGATT
>NZ_KV803770.1:3295-79783 GCF_001811125.1 Anaerococcus sp. HMSC068A02
CAATTTAATATATAAGACATTTAGCGATTGAATTATAAGTTAAGTCGCTTTTTTAATATGAAATTTAAAGACCAATTAAAATAATATTACTGATTGTTATTCAAAAATTAGTTAAAAATTATGTTGTTTTTATAGTTTTGTTATATTTACCTCTTATAATAGAATCATCAAAGGAGGAAATTATGTCCAAAAAAGTACTTGAAATAAAAAATTTATTTAAATCTTATGGTAAAAGAAAGATTATAAATAATCTGAATATGACTGTGTTTAAAGGAGATGTTTATGGTTTTCTTGGAGCAAATGGAGAGGGGAAAACAACTACTATTAGAATGATTACATCATTAATTAGGTCTGATTATGGAGAAATTTTAATAAATGAAAAGTCTGTAATAAAAAATAGAGATCAAGCAATTAAAAATATAGGTGCTATGGTAGAAGCTCCTAAGTTTTATGAAAATCTATCTGGATATGAAAATTTAAAATTAATGGCAAAACTAATTGATGGCACGAGTGATAAAGATATTGATAAATTACTTGAATTAGTAGGTCTAAAAGATAGGAGCAAAGATAAGTTTGCCTCATACTCCATGGGTATGAAACAAAGACTTGGCATTGCTAATGCCTTATTAGGAAATCCAGATTTAATAATTTTAGATGAGCCTACCAATGGACTAGATCCGTATGGGATTAGGGATATAAATGAACTTATAGTATCTTTGGCAAAAACTTCTAATAAAACATTTATAATCTCATCCCATCTTCTCCATGAAATGGAAGGTATTTGCAATAGAGTCGGAATTTTACATGACGGAAAATTATGTATAGAAGGTGACGTAAAAAAATTAGTTTCAGAAAATAATGTATCTAATCTTGAAGAACTGTTCTTTAATAAAGTAGGTGGAAAAAATGAAAGCATTAATTATTAATGAATTAAAGAAAATCATTAAATCAAAGATAGGATATGTATTTTTATTGTCAGCTGGACTTTTGATTTGGATGAATATTACCATGTATGATTCAAAAGAAGGCGTGTGGAATATTGATAGTTTTTATACTTTTCCTGCAAGCCTTTTAGATATTTATATGCAAATATTAATATTTTTCATACCAATTTTAGCAAATACCTTAGTAACAAAGGACCTAGTAGCAGGTACAATGAAATTGAGCATATTGAAAGAACCGTCAAGAATTAAAAATCTAGTCAGCAAACAAATCGCCTTTACAATATTTTGTATAATGGCAACTACAATTTTTGTTATCTTGTGCTATTTATTTGGAATACTATATTTTAAAAACATGAGTGATTTATCTTTAATAAGACAAGGATTTACAAAATCTACTGATTTAATCTATACATTCGTAACATATGGGAGAATTCTTTTACCAACAATTACCTACGGCTTATTAAGTATGTCAATAGGATTATTTATTGAAAATGTAAGCCTAGCAAATATCATTTCTATTGTTGGTCTTATATTTTTCTTTAATACAAACATGGGAGAAAAATTTACAATGATAAAAAATGTGTCAGCTAATGAATTTAATATTCTAATATTAGCAAGCGGGATATTATTAGCTTTATTTTTAATAATAAGCAATATTTATTTAGAAAAGAAAGATATTTTATATTAGGGTGAGATATGAAAAAAATTATAGATTTTGAGTTATACAAACAAAGGAAAAATAAGTTTTATTATCTATTTTTTCTAATAATTTTAATTTCTCATATAATAAAAGCGAATCAATTTATTCATACGGATATGAATTGGATGTCATTTCCCTTAGTTTCAGTTCCAGATACAGTTTTGTTTTTAGTCTTATTTGTGATTTATATATCCTCAGACTTAACAGCTATAGAGTATGAAAAAGGTCTTATCAAATTATCAATAATGGTAAATGGAGATCGAAAAAAATTAATAAAAGCAAAAATATTAACTACAATCATGTGGCTAATAGCCTTAGTGATTTTTGATATAATTTCATCTTTTTTGGTTGGAAAAATAATGCTTAATGACGGAACAGTTTTGATTTCCGATGGACAAACTATTTTGCTTGGAGGAGTAAAGTTAGAGGGAATAAGAGCCTTTGTTAGTGTACTTTTTAGTGAAATTTCTATTATTTTGCCACTAATATGTTTGGCTATGTTTATTGTATATGCTGGTCTTGTTTTAAAAAATGCTTCAACTGTTATGGGAATGGGATTTTTATATTATATTCTAAGCTTAATAGGTCCTGAAAAATTAAAATATTTATTTTTAGTAAGACATGTTTATAAAATACCATCTCTTTTAATAAAAGGGGAATTTGCTATTGAACTTAGCTTGTATATTGCAATATCTTTAATAGGTATATTAATCTTATATTTTGTCAATATTTCCTATTTTAAAAGGGTAGAAATATTAAAATAGGAGAGGATAGGATGAGTAGAATTTTAATCGTAGAAGATGAACTTGACTTGGCAAATTTAATAAAAGATTATCTAGAAAAAGAGATATATGAGGTAGAAATTTGTACAGAAGGTGATAAGGCAATAGAAATTTTTGATAAATTTAAGCCGTCTTTAGTAATATTAGATTTAATGCTTCCAGGTATGAATGGTTATGAAATCTGCCAAAATATAAGAATAAAATCTACAATACCGATTTTGATTTTGTCAGCAAAAATTGATGAATTTGATAAGGTAAAGGGACTTGATCTTGGAGCTGATGATTATATTACCAAACCCTTTAGGCCAAAAGAATTACTTGCAAGAGTTAATGCTCAACTTAGAAGAAGCCAAGTTTTTAATAAGGAAAATATTGAAATAATAGAAATAGAAAATATCAGAATATATACTAAGGAATATAAGGTGGAAAAAGATGGTAGAGATCTTGATTTAAGTAGAAATGAATTTGAACTTTTGATATTTTTATCTAAAAATCCAAGACAAGTTTTTAGTCGAGAACAATTATATGATAGAATATGGGGCTTCGATAGTTATGGAGATTTGAATACTGTTACCGTTACTATAAACAGACTTCGTCAAAAAATCGAAGATAATCCAAAGAATCCAAAATATATTTTAACAGTTTGGGGAGTAGGTTATAAATTTGAAATCTAAATCACTTAAAAAAAACTTAATAATATTTGTCATATCAATCATTCTAATACCAATTTTATTTTTGTTGGTCTTAGGAATACCAGAAAAAGAACCTAAAAGTCTTTTGTTATCTTTAACATCAATTTCTATCCTTATCGCTATAGTAGTTATCATTATATCGACTATATTTTTAGCTTACGTCGATAAGATTATTATAAAGCCTATATATAATTTGCTAGATAATTTTAAAAAGCTAAGTAAGGGGGAATATGATTTATATATAGAAAATGATAGGGTGGATGAAATAGGAGAATTATTAGATAATTTTAATAAAATGGTAGCGTCATTAAAATCATATAGGGAAAGAGAAAATAAAGCAAAGGAAGAAAGAGAAGAGCTAATATCATCTATAAGCCATGACTTATCAACTCCCTTATCTGTAATACAAGCCCATATAGATGGAATAAGTGACGGAGTTGCTGAAAGCCAAGAAAAAAAAGACGAATATATAAGGATAATAAACAAAAAGATTAAACAATTAAATAATAGAATCAAACAACTAAAAGATTATTCATCACTTGGAATATATGACAAAGAAATAAATCATATCAGAGCTAGAGAATCTTTAGATAGAATTGTAGATGAATTAAATAGATCATTTACAATTGAAATAGAAAATTTCTTTTATAAAAATGATATAAAAGAAAGTACAGTGATAGGTTTATCTGACAGGATGCTTGAAATCATATTTGAAAATTTGTTTTCAAATTCTATAAAATATAGAGGAGAAAATCCATTGGAAATTGATATAATTGCAAAAGAAAACCCAGATACAGTTATATTAGAATTTAAAGACAATGGAAAGGGCATAGAGAAATCTGAATTAGATAAAATATTTAATCCATTGTACACAGTGGATAAAGCTAGGTCGACTGATAAAGAATCAATGGGATTAGGCTTATCAATAGTAAAAAAAATACTTAATAATGTGGGAGGAGAGATAGTAGTAACAAGTGAGTTTGGACAATATACAGTATTTTTTATAGAGATACCTATAGCTTGCAAAATTGAAATGGGTGTAAAATAAATAGGATAAATAACCTAGGCGATAGAAAATAAAAACTCTATCGTCTTTTTTATTGCAAGAAGGGAGATTAGTATGAAAAAATTATATCAAATAAGACAAGAGTAAAAAGAAATAAAAGAAAAAATAGACGATACAGAAGAAAGATTAAGGCAACTAAAAAATCAAGAACAAAAGATATTAAAACAAGACATAGTGAAAAGAAGAAAAGAAAGAACACATAGGCTAATAACAAGAGGAGCAATCTTAGAAAGCCTTATAGAAAATGCAGAAGAACTAACAGATGAAGAAATAAAAATCCTACTAGAAGAAGCAACAAAGACAAAAGAATTCAAAGAAACACTTAGAGCAATAAGGCAAAATGGAAAAGTATTAACATAGATATTATGTAACAATATACGAGGAAAAGGTAATTAAAAAATATGATGAATTATTGGCACCTGGATGAGATTGTGTTAAACTATAGTTAACCAAAGAAAGGTGAAATAATGAATAATAGAATCGAGAAATACCGTAAACCTCTAGGTTTATCACAACATAGACTTGGTAAAAAAGTGGGAATATCAAGGACAAGTATAAATAAAATAGAAACAGGAAAAACGATTCCGAGCCTAAAAACTGCTAACGATATAGCAAATGCTTTGGACGTTTGTATATACCAAATATTTGATTTAGATGGTACAGGACATTATAAATGTTTAGATTCAAATTGTAGTAATAATTAGCAAAATGCATTACTAATTTATGTTATTTCTTAAAATAAAGGTAGGTTTAATTGTGATAAATTATATGAATCCTCAGAGGTACAAGAACGGAGATTTATTTATATTATAGTTTGAGAATAAGAATTGACACAGTATTATAGTTTGTATTTGAAAAACAAATAATTGATAATAAGAAGGTTAGAGATTATGATAAAAAACTTTAAAAAGCGAATGAGTGTATTAATATTGACAGTTTTAGTAATGTCTACAAGTCTAATTTCACCAATATACGCAAGTGAAAATTATGGTATAGAGAAAATAGAGGGACAAGATTACTCAATAAGCGAAGATGGCAACGATGCTGTTACAATAAATTCAAAAGATGGAATTGAGCGTGTTAGTGTTAAAGAAGATGATAACACAAGAAAGGTTACCATTTATAATAATACTACTGGTGAAGAAGAATACTTAATCTTAAATAAAAAGGATGGTTCAATTTATTCATCCATTACGAATAAAACATTAAGTAGCGATGAACAGAATCCTATTATATCACCTCGCTCAGATACTTCATATAGTACTGTATATATATCATGGGCAGAGTTTAAAACTACTATCGGTACAACTGCAACAGTGGGTGGTGTAGTAGGTTTAATTTTGACAAGAGTTCCTGGTGGGCAAGTTGTAGGAAGTGTAATTGGAACAATCAGCACTATAGTTGGTGGAGGAACATTACTTATTCCTAATGATTCTAGCCATGGTTTGAAATTTACAATAAAAAAAGTTAAGCATTATCGTAGTAGGCTTGGGAAAAGACATGTATGGTATATATCTAAATCAATCGTTTCAGTTAGTCGTTATTAGGTGTATATATGAATAAAATATTAGGAATAGTATTTTCACTTGCTACTATCCTGATTGGGATGGTAACTAATGAGAAGATTAAGTTAGATAACATCTGGGTTATTTTGATATTTATTGTACAAATTACAAGTTGGATTGGATATATTAATTTATTAGATATAGAAAAACGCTATAAATTATGGTTGAGTGTTTTATCTATGTGTGCTGTTTTTATTATAGGATTTTTTTATATCTTAAAATAGCAAAATTAAATATAGTACAGAATTATTTAAGAAATGTTTAAAAAATAAATACAGAAATCTATTTCTGTGTGAATAATATTAAAGGCTATTTATCTGAGAAATATTTAGTCTTTTTTATTTTTTATTTGTGTCGCATTTAATTTTACAACTTATCATATTGAAAAAAAGAGAATTACAGACTGATATAAATTATAGGACGGTGAGAGTATATCTTCATCGTCTTTTTTTTGAAAAATTTCAAACACTTGCAAAATAAAATTTTGCTTGTAGATGGAATTTAAAGGATAATTTATTTAAATTAAATTTTTAAACTATCTTTTTGTAGTTTTTAATCGTTAAACATTACAGAGTGCAAGATTTATTTGAGGAGAATTGTTAGGAATGAACGTAGATTTTTTATTGATATCTAGGGCTAGAAATGGCGATAGTGATGCTTGTGAAATGATAATACGAAAATATTATGGAGATATATTTAACTATTGCAAATATCATGCTTTGGATATAAATACGGCTGAGGACATAACGCAGGATGTATTTTTAACTTTTCTAAAAACAATTAATCATTATAAGCATAAAGGCAAACTTTTAAATTATTTATATACAATTGCTCGTAATAAATGTATTGATAAAAAAAAGAAGGCAAGCAATAAAGATCTTAATATTGAAGATTTTTCTGAAAAGATGTTTTTGGAGTGTACAGAATCTGATAGGAAAATAGAATATTTAGATGTTAAAGAGGCTGTTAAAAAATTGCCATCAGATATTAAGGATGTAATAATTCTATATTATTTTTTTGATAGAAAACAAAAAGAAGTTGCAAAGATTTGTGGCATTTCATTAGAATTAACTAAATATAGGCTTAGGATAGGCAAGGATATGATAAGAAAGTATGTAGAAGGTGAAATATGAAAAAAATAGACAAGTATGATAAAAAAATAGAAAAAATACTAAGAAATATAGGGGAATTTGATGAAAAAAAGCCTTCCAATGAAGCAATTGACAAATTGGTTTTTAAAGCTAAAGAATTTATTAATAGCGAGAAAAATGAAAATAGAATTGGCTTTATTGAATTTATTGCCTTGCAGATTAAAATTATGAAAAAAGAGTGGTTATTTGCACAAATGCTTTTGCTTTTTTTTGCAGGATATTGGCTTTCTATTTCAAAAGAAATAGTTTATATGCAAAGGGGATTGAGTGTTTTGGCGGCACTTTTTGTAATATTTATAATTCCAGAACTTTGGAAAAACATTGAAAATAAATCGATGGAAATTGAAAAAAGCTCACTTTTTGATTTGAGAAGAGTATATGCCGCTAAATTAATAGCCTTTGGACTTATTGATACAGGAATTTTAACTGTGTTTTGTGTTTATGCTGTAGAAATTCAAAAAATATTGGTCGTAGATCTTTTGGGGCAGTTTGTATTTCCGATTATGATTTCATCAATCATTTGTATGATGGCTTTTTCTAGAAAAAGATATTTAAATCAATTTGTGACAATGATTATTTGTTTGGCTGCCAATATGGGATGGATGTTAATAATTTTGAATGATAATCTCTATTTAAAAATAACACCAATAGTATGGATTTTAATCTTTATTATGTGTGCCTTATTATTATTTTATTTTATTCAAAAAGTTTTACACGATAACACTGAATATTTGGAGGGAAAATTTAATGAGCTTAGTTTTGAATAATGTTAGAAAAAAATTTGGGAATTTGATAGCAGTTGATGATATTTCAATTGAAATGGAAAATGGCTTATATGGACTTCTTGGCACAAATGGAGCGGGAAAAACTACCCTTATGAGAATCTTATGTACAGTTTTAAAACCTAGTGATGGAAAAATATATTATAATGGCGAGGATATATTTGAAATGGATGGTAGGTATAGAAATATTATTGGCTACCTTCCGCAAGAATTTGGTTTTTATCCAAACCTTAGTGTCAAAGATTATCTTTCTTATATAGCTTCTTTAAAAGGATTAAATAAAAGATTGACTAAAGTGCGTATTGAAAAATTATTAGAAATTACGGGAATGCAGATTCATTCGTCAAAAAAAATGAAAAAATTATCGGGTGGAATGAAAAGGAGAGTTGGAATTGCTCAAGCTTTATTAAATGATCCAAAAATACTTATACTTGATGAGCCAACTGCAGGACTTGATCCAATGGAAAGAATTAAATTTAGAAATTTAATAGGAGAGCTTTCCAAGGATAAGATTGTTCTTTTATCTACCCATATAGTTTCTGATATTGAAGCTATTGCAAAACATATATTTGTCATGAAAGATGGAAAAATTATAAAACAAGGAAGTGCTTTCGAATTATGTTCAAATATTTCTTATAAATCATGGACTTATCGTTGTAAATCCGATCAAGCAGATAAAATAATAAGCAAATTTAAGGATTCGATTAGTTTTGTAAAAGAGAGTAGAGAATATGTTGAAATGAGAATTTTATCAGAAGATAAGCCCGACAACAATGCAAAATGCGTTGAAATCACTCTAGAAGATGTATTTTTCTATTATTTTAGAATAGTAAGTGGAGATAAATATGATAAGGCATGAGATAAAATTATTACTTAGCAATCGTATGAATAAAATTTTATTGATATTTTTGTTTGCTATAGCAGTTTCTTTTAGCATATTTGCAGTATGGAGCATAAGTTTTGTGGATAATAATGGAAATACCCATAATGGAATATTTGCACCAAGAAAGCTAAGCGAGAAAAAATCTAAATATGCGGGTAAATTAAATCCTGATGTATTTGAAGATGTGATAAAAAAAGATAAAAAAATTAAGGCTATTTATAAAAATCAAATTCCAGAAAAAATATATACTACAAATACGCAAGAGTATATGGATATAAAAGATTTTATGGTAAGCACTTTGTCCTATGGAAGTGAAATGGATTATGAAAAATTTGATTTTTTAGAAGTCAGCAAAGCAAAAAATATTTACCATATCAGGAAAGAAAATATAAAAAAATTGGTAAAAGAATATGGAGTTACTGAGAAAAAAATGAAATATTTGAAAGAAAAATTTTCAAAAAATAAAACTCCTTTTTATTACGAACCTGCCGATTCGTGGATAACTATGGGCTTATATGCAACAACCTACTCATTAATATTGATTATTGGCATATCATTTCTTGTATCAGGAATATTTACTGAAGATTTTAAATTGAAAGCTGATTCGATTTTTTTTAGCACAAAATTAGGAAAAAATAAGGGAGTTAAGATAAAAATAGGAACAGGCTTATTGATGACAACAATTATATATTGGGCATTAATACTAAGTCTTTGCATAATATCTTTTACGATAATGGGTGTAAGCGGAGCAAAATCGCCCATCCAATTAGAATACAGTTATTGTATTTATAATTACACTTTTTTTGAAAGATATTTGCTAATAATTATTGGAGGATATATTGGAAGCATTTTTGCAAGCGTATTAACAATGCTAACATCAGCCAAAACACATTCGTCACTTCTAAGCTTGTGTATTCCAATAATATTATTCGTAGTATCGCCATTTATTGGAAGAGTCTTGCCATTTGAAAATTTATTTAAAATAACGCCAGATCAGCTAGTAAATATATATAATTGTATAAAACTACCCATATTATATGAAATTTTTGGTCATGTATTTATGCAAATACCAATTATAATTATATTATATTTGCTAATTTCAATAATATTGATTCCATTTATATATTTTACATTTAGAAAATATGGGCAAAAGTAGATTAAAAATTTTATTAATAAAATTATTAAAAGGTTGATAATAATCAGCCTTTTTTCTTGCAAAAAGCTATTAATAGGTATTTATGATATAATTAAATCTATAAAAACTTAGAGATTTAAAAATTTGGAGAAATTTATGAGAACTTATAGTAATAGAGAAGAATTGAAAGCTGAAATCAATAAGAAATTTGAAAAATATATTTCGGAATTTGATGATATTCCAGAAAATTTGAAAGATAAAAGGGTTGAAGAGGTTGATAGAACTCCTGCTGAAAATCTTGCTTATCAAGTTGGATGGACTACACTTGTTTTAAAGTGGGAAGATGATGAAAAGAAAGGTCTTGAAGTTAAGACGCCATCTGAAGATTTTAAGTGGAATCAACTTGGCGAATTATATCAATATTTTACGGATACTTATGCTCATTTATCGTTAAAAGAATTAAGGGAAAAATTAAGTGAAAATATCGAAGATATTTATAAAATGATTGATTCTTTGAGTGATGATGAATTATTTAAACCACACATGAGAAAATGGGCTGATGATGCAACAAAAACGGCAGTTTGGGAAGTTTATAAATTTATTCACATCAATACTGTTGCACCTTTTGGAACTTTTAGGACAAAAATTCGAAAATGGAAAAAAATAGCTCTATAATTTCTTTTATAAAAATAATAGAAAATAAAATCTATTTTGAAAATGTTTGGAAAAATATAGCAGAAAGGATAATTTATGATTAAAAATATTATATTCGATCTTGATGGAACAATTTCAAAATCTGCTAGCGGGATTTTGAATGCTTTTGAATATGCTTTAGAAAAAATGGGCAAGTCTTATAAAAGAGATAAGCTCTATGAATACATTGGCCCACCTTTGAGAGATTCTTTTGTAAAAGAATTGGGGGAGGATTTGGCTGATGATGGAGTTTATTATTATAAAAAGTATTACTTTAAAAACGGTCTGTTTGAAACTTCTCTTTATGAGGGAGTTAAAGAATTAATAGAAGATTTATATGATGAAGGCTTTAATATTTATCTTGCAACAAGCAAGGGCGAAGAATCTTCTAAGAAAATTTTAGAATATTTTGGAATTTTGCAATATTTTTCTTATATTTCTGGTTCTTCTAATGATAAAAATACAAAGAAAAAGGTAATTGAACATCTACTTTTTGAAAATGATTTAAAAACTAATGAATCTATTATGATAGGAGATAGGTCTTATGACATAGATGCGAGCAATGAATTAGCTATAAAATCAATTGCCGTAGCTTATGGTTATGGAAAAAAAGAAGAATTTGAAAATGCAGATTTTATTGCAAATAAACCAAGTGATATAAAAAAAATAATAATGGAAAGATAGACTAAACCCTTAAATCAAAAAGATTTAGGAGCTATTTTTATAAAGGAGAAAACAATGCTTGATAGGAAATATTTTAGGAAAAATACCCTAGACCTTGCCAAAGATTTGCTTGGAAATATTTTAGTTAGAAAAATTGACGGACAAGTTATAAGAGCTAGAATCGTGGAAACAGAAGCATATCTTGGAGTAAATGATAGGGCATGTCACACTTTTTTAGGCAAAAAAACTGACAGAAATAAAATAATGTATATGGATGCAGGTACTTTGTACGTCTATCAAACTTATGGGATTCATTTTCTTTTAAATATATCAAGCGTAAAAGAAGGAGTACCAGAGGCAGTTTTATTGAGAGCAATTGAGCCTTTGGATAATTTTGATTTGATTTCAAAAAATAGATTTGGAAAAAATTATCAAGACCTATCGATTTATCAAAGAAAAAATTTAAGCAATGGTCCAGCAAAACTTACAAAAGCCTTAAAAATTGATAAAAATTTTAATGGAAAAGATATTTTTTCCAAAGATTTTTATATGGAAGAAGGCAAAAAAGATTTTGAAATAATAAAAGCAAAAAGAATTGGCATAGATTATGCCAAAGAGGCGAAAGATTACCTGTATAGATTTTATATAAAAGATAATCCTTATGTGTCAAAATTAGAAAGTTAGATATAAAAAAGGGATTGTTGTAGAATGATGATTATTCATAATTTTACAACAATCCCTTTTAAAATTACATATCAAAATAAGTCCAAGACAAACAATTTTCTATAATTTCAAAATTTATTATTTTATTTTCAAAAATTTCTCCGTCTATATTTGCTAAAATTTTTTTATCTGATTTTATTTGTCCTTTTTTTACCTTTATTTCATCCAAATATTTTGAATTTTCTAAAAGCCCATGTTTGTATCTTATTATCAAAGATGGCAACAAGAGACTTGGAAGTTTTTTTGCATAAACTAAATTTAAAAGCCCATCATCAATTTTTGCGCTTGGGGCAGGATTAAATCCTGAGCCATAATAGCCACCGTTGCAAATAGCGCTAAGCAAAAATTCATCTTCAAGCTTTATTTGCTTGTAATTTTTGTCATATAAAGTTAATGATAGATTTTGATATGACAAAGATTTTAATGCCTTAATGACTCCAAAAAAATATGCTTTTTTCCCTAAAGATGGATTTTTATCTAAATATTCATAGGCTTTTTCTAAAACAACAGTATCAAAACCTAAGGATAAGACGTTTATTCCGACTTTGTCATTTACTTTAATTAAATCAATCTTTTTTTCTTTTAAATTTAATAGACTTTCTACTTTGAAATTTTTGTATGAAAAATTTTTGGAAAAGTCGTTGCCAGTTCCCATAGGAATTAAACCAAGGCTTGTATTTGCCAAATCATTTTCATAAATCACGTTGCAAATTTCATTTAATGAGCCGTCGCCTCCTCCAACTATTATTGTTTTTTTGTAATTTTTATATTTTTCAATAAAGGCTTTGGCTGCATCAGTTGCGTGGTTTTCATAAGAAGTCCTAATTATTTGAACATTTTCTTCAAAATCTTTTTTATTATAAATTTTTTCTATATCTTTTTCATTAATATCGAACTCGGTTTTTCCTGCCTTGGACGATAATATAAATAGCATTTTTCTCATAATTTATCCTTCAATAAATAATTATATCACTATTAAAGGATTTATCGAAAAAATGTTATAATTGCCTTATAAATAGAAAGGATATTTTATGAATTTTGTTGATTATTTAAAAATGGAATATGTGAAAGATGATGATGGAGAAATTATTACAAGAGTTCCTATTGAAGAGTATTGTTTGAATATAAATAAAATTGTTCATGGTGGTTTGACTATGACTTTGATTGATACGGCTTGTGGGAAAAAAGCGTCGGAATATTTTGATGGAGAATTTGTAACAAGCGATGGATATGTAAATTTTCTTAGACCAGCAAGCAAGACTTCTTATCTTTTTGCAAAATGTAAGGCGAAAAAAATTGGTAGGACAATAGCTAATATTGATTGCGATGTTTTTGATGATGAGAAAAATTTAATTGCTATTGGTAGATTTACTTTTATTAAATTATGACTTATTTTTATATTTAAATTATTTTTGAAATTTGTTTTACAAATAAGAAATTTATGATATAATGAAACAAGTTCAATAGTACGCCGACGCCTTGGCGTGCTAAAGTAAAAAGGAGTTAAATATGAACAAAGAAAAAAAATTCTCATCGAGGTTGGGTTTTATCCTGACAGCTGTAGGTAGTGCCGTTGGTATGGCAAACGTGTGGGGCTTTCCTTATAAGTTCCAAGAAGGTGGAATATTTTTCTTATTATTTTATTTAGTTTTTGTAGCTCTTTTTGCTTATGTAGGTTTATCAAGTGAATTTGCAATAGGTAGAAGAGCCGAAACTGGAACTTTGGGCTCTTATGAATATGCCTTAAATTCAAAAAATAATAAGAAAGAGCATTCTTTTATTAGTAAAAATATCGGCTTTTTGCCTTTATTGGGTTCTTTATTTATAGCTATTGGCTATGCTGTTATAGTTTCTTATGTTTTAAAAGCTTTAGTAGATTCTTTAACTGGAGAACTTTTAGTTGTAAATAGTAAAAAATGGTTTGAATCTTTTTCAAATAAGGATTACTCTGTAGTTATTTATCATTTTATAATAATTTTGGTAACACTTTTAACTTGTTTGAAGGGTGCAAATACCATAGAAAAATCTAATAAAATTATGATGCCTGCATTTTTTATTTTATTTTTAATTATTGCAATTTTTATTTTAACTTTGCCAAACGCTCTTGAAGGTTATAAATATATGTTTAGGTTAGACTTTGACAAATTGTCTTTAAAAACTATAGAAAATGCAATGGGACAAGCTTTCTTTTCTCTTTCTGTAACGGGAAGTGGAATGATTGTGTGTGGCTCTTATCTAGATAAAAATGAAGATATTTTATCAGCGGCAAAATCTACTGCATTTTTTGATACCTTGGCAGCTTTGTTGTCATCTTGTGTAATTGTTCCATCTATTTTGGTTTTTGGTCTTTCACAAGCTGGTGGACCTGGACTTTTATTTGAAGTTTTGCCAACTATATTGCAAAATATAAAGGGTGGAAGAATTTTTGCTATAATTATTTATACTGCGGTTGTATTTGCAGGAATTTCTTCTTTACAAAATATGTTTGAAGTTATAGCTGAATCTCTTATGCACAGGTATAACAAAATTAAAAGAATTACTGCTTTGACTATAATTGGTCTTGTAACATTTTTGATTGGCGTTAATATGGAAGCTATTAGCAAATGGGGCCCATGGATGGATCTTGTTTCTATTTATATAATTCCAATAGGAGCATCAATTGGAGCAATTTCTTGGTTTTATTTTTGGAAAAAAGATGAAATTTTGGAAGAAGTTAATAGTGGTGCAAAGAAAAAAGCAGGAGAAGGATGGCACAAGCTTGGAAAATATGTTTATGTTCCAATAGCAATTGTTTTATCGATTTTAGCTTTAGTATTTAAAGTTACTTTTTAAAATTTATGGAGAAGAAAATGGAAAATAATTCGAAATTTAGTAACAAATGGGGATTTATAATGGCATGCGTTGGAAGTGCAGTAGGACTTGCCAACGTATGGGCTTTTCCCTATAAAATTGGAATGAATGGGGGATTATCATTTTTGATTCCTTATTTATTCTTTGTATTTTTATTTGGTCGTGTTGGTCTTTCTGCAGAAAGCGCAGTAGGAAGAAGATATAAAGCAGGACCAATGGGAGTTTTTAGAGAAGTTTGGAAATCAAGAAATAAAGAAGGAGTAGGAAGAGTAATAAGGTGGATTCCTTTAGTTGGTGTAGTTTTACTAGCTATTGGATATACAGTTGTTATAACTTATGTACTTAAAGCTCTTCTTGATTCGATTACTGGATCACTTTTGACACAAGATCCAAATGTATGGTTTGAATCAATTTCTACAAATGATTTTGCACTTACAAAAGAACATTTTTTATTAGTTATTATTGTATTTTTGACCTTAGCTTATGGAACAAAAGGAATAGAAAAAACAAATTCTTTTATGATGCCTCTATTTTTTATTTTATTTATAATTCTTGCAGTAAGAATTGCATTTTTAAATAAGGCAGTAGAAGGATACAAATTTGTTTTTACTTTAGAACCAGAAAAATTATTGGATATAAAATTGTGGATAGGTGCAATGGGACAAGCATTTTTCTCCCTATCAATTGTTTCAACAGTAATGGTTGTTTATGGTTCTTATCTTCCAGATAGTGAAGATATAGTTCATTCATCAACAATCACATCAAGCCTTGATACAGTTGCAGCTATGCTTTCAACTTTTGTAATGCTACCAGCAACTTTTGCTTTTGGATTTTCCCAATCACAAGGACCAAAATTAATTTTTGTTGTTTTGCCAAAAGTTTTGCAAGAAATAGCTGGAGGAAGAATTTTTGCAATTATTTTGTATATAGCAATAGTTTTTGCAGGAGTATTGTCAGTTCAATCAATGATAGAAACAGTTGCTGAAGCAATAACATCAAAATTTGAAAATTTAAAAAGAATTAATGTCTTACTTGTTCTAATGATTCTTGTATTTGTTTGTGGATTATTTTTACATCCTATAGCAAAATGGGGAGCATGGATGAATTTTGTAACAATTTATATTCTTCCAATATCTGCAATTATAGGAGCCATTTCATGGTTTTGGGTAATGAAAAAAGAAGATTTGATGGATGAAATAAATAAAAGTGCAAAAAGTAAGCACGGTGATGGTTGGTATAATTTAGGAAGATATTTATATGTTCCACTTGCTGTAATTCTTTGTATAATAGCAATAAGATACCAAATTTCCTTCTAATATGACTTTATTTATAGAATAATATATAATTGTATATGATTATATAAATAAAGGAGTAAAAATGAAAAAAATTAAGAGAATATTATCGGTAATTTTTATATTTTTTCTAGCTATTAGTTTTACATCATGTAAGAGAAATGAAGATAAAACTGATTCTAATTCAAATATTGCAGAAAATATTATAATAAAAGAAAGAAAAAAATCAAATGACGATAGTTCTGATTCAAATAACAAAAAAATAAATATAAGTAAAATTGAGAAAAAAGACTCAAACACAAATGATACAGATTCAAAAGTTGAAAAAATAAATATAAAGGCTTTTGGAGATATTATGGCTCACATGGGTCAAGTAAATTATGCAAAAAATTATGGAAAAGGAAATTATGATTTTTCTAGACAATTTGAATATATAAAAGAATTTGTATCAGATTCTGATTTAGCAATTGGAAATTTTGAAACAAGCATAAATCCTGATAGACAACCTTCAGGTTTTCCACAATTTACAAGCCCAGCTGAATATTTGAAAGATATAAAAGATGCGGGTTTTGATTTACTTTCAACAGCTAACAATCACACCCTAGATTCAGAAGAAAAAGGAATCTATGATACAATAAAAGCTATGGATAAGGAAGGAATCGCTCACTGCGGAACAAGAAAAGCAGGAGAAAGTAGGATAAAATATATTCAAGTAAAAAATATGAAAATAGGATTTTTGGCTTACACCTATGGAGTTAATGGTTTAGAAAGTTTAGTAGTAAATCATAAGCCAAATGAAATTATAAATTATTTGGATGAAAAAATAATAGAAGAAGACATAAAAGAAGCTAGAAAAAATTCGGATTTTATTATAGTTTATCCACATTGGGGAATAGAATACCAATCATATCCAGCCCAAGAACATATTACTTTGGCAAGAAATATGATAAAGTGGGGAGCAGATGTAGTTATTGGAAATCATCCTCACGTTGTTCAACCAGCAGAAAGATATAAAGATGAAAATGGAAAAGAAGGATATATCGCTTACGCTTGTGGAAATTTTGTATCAAATCAATCCTTGGAGGCTTTAGGAGATATTAGAACAGAACAATCAGTTGCCTTTGATATAAATGTAGAGAAAAATACAAAAACTGGAAAAGTAAAATTAGGAGAAGTTAATTTTTATCCGATTTGGGTTGGACATAGTAATGATGAATATGGAAAACTTTCAAGAGTTTACAGAACAAAAGATTTCCTTGAAGGAGGAAAATATTTTGATAAGGTTGACGAAAATCAAAGAGCAAGAATTTTAAAAGCCGATCAAATGGTTAAAGAAACCATAAATACAAAAGTACAATAGAGACTGCTTAGCGCAGTCTTTTTTATTTTTCTTCTTTGTGATATTATATTTGTAAAAATAAAGGGGAAAGTATGAATTTTATAACAAAAATAGATATTTCATTATTAAATTTAATTCAAAATATAAAAAGTCCCATTTTGGATAAAATAATGACAACCATTACTGCTCTTGGGAATATGGGAATTTTTTGGATTTTATTGATTTTGATTTTTTTAACTACAAAAGAATATAAAAAAATGGCTAGGCTTATGATTGTTTGTTTTTTATTTAATGCCTTGATTGTGAATTTGATTTTAAAACCTGCTGTTGGGAGAATTAGACCTTTTGAAATTGTTGATGGAATTAAATTGTTAGTTTTAAAACCTCAAGATCCATCATTTCCATCTGGACATTCTTCAATTTCTTTTTGTATGCTTACAGTAATATTATTATTTTCAAAATCAAAAACAATTAATATAATGGCAAGCATTTTGGCAATCCTAATTGCTTTTTCAAGATTATATTTGTATGTTCATTTTCCATCAGATGTTTTTTGCGGAATTCTTATAGGAATATTGACAAGTTTAATTGCTTTGAAATTTTGTTTTTCTAAAAGTGGGATGAAACTAATTAATAATTTAAAAATTTTAGGAAATGATTTTAATGATTTGAGAAAAATGTAAAAAAATTTGCATAAGGCGATTAATGGTGTTATAATAATTAGGTAGTGTTAATGCTGGTGTGTCGGAATTGGCAGACGAGACAGACTCAAACTCTGTTGTTCTCCGGAACGTGTGGGTTCAAGTCCCACCACCAGCACCATTAATTTTTTTATTTTTTTCATATTTAAGCTATGCAAAATTGCATAGCTTTTTTTGATGCCTTTTTAAATTTTTTTTAAAATTTTAATTTTCAAATTTTTAATCAGCAAATTTTTCTACTTATTTTTTTGTGAAAATTAAAATGTGTTATACTTATAGAAAGGAGAAATATATGAGTAAAAAAGTAATGCTAATTGACGGATCTAGTTTGATTTTTAGAGCCTTTTTTGCCCTTCCTAATCTTACAAATGCTGATGGTGTTATGACAAACGGTGTTTATGGATTTTTGACCATGTATTTTAGGGCTGTTGAAGAATATAAGCCAGATTATATTTTGGTTGCTTTTGATAAGAAAACAAAAACTTTTAGGCATAAAGAATTTGAAGATTATAAAGCAAATAGGGATAAGGCGCCAAACGAATTGAATTATCAATTTGGAATTTTAAAAGACATTCTTGATTCATTAAATGTAAAGTATTTGGATATAGATGGTTATGAGGCTGATGATATTGTTGGAACTTTTTCTACAATTGCAAAGGAAGAAGGCCTTGAAACTGTAATTATTACAGGGGACAAAGATTATTTTCAACTTGTAAATGATAAGGTTGTGGTTTTTCTTACAAGAAAAGGAATTTCTCAGATGGAAGAAATTACTGAAAAATCTATTGAAAATGATTATGGTCTTAGTCCAAAACAATTAATTGATGTTAAAGGTCTTATGGGAGATAAGTCTGATAATATTCCTGGTGTTGATGGAATTGGCGAAAAAACTGCCATTAAATTTATAAAAAAATATGGGTCTATGGAAGGCTTATATGAAAATTTGGATGATATTAAGGGCAAAAAAACCAAGGAAAATCTAGAAAATTCAAAGCAAATTGCCTTTTTGTCCAAAAAAATCGGAACAATTGTTACAAATGCTCCAGTTGGGATGAAAATTTCAGAATTAAAGGTAAAAGAACCAGACTTGGATTCTTTGAGAGAAAAATTTTCAAAATATAATTTCAATAAATTTATGGAAAAATTTGAAGATACTAGCGAAGAAAGAAAAGATGAAATAGAATTTTCTTATTCATTTTCTGATGATTTTTCTATAATAGATGATATTGAAAAAGATGGGGTATTTTATTTTAAAAGCATTTTTGAGGGGGATAATTATATTCACTCTAATGCCTATAAAATAGCAATAAAAACACCTTCATCAAAAACTTACATTTATAATCCAGATGAAAAATTTGTAGAAAAATTCAAAAAATATTTTGAGGATGATAATACTAAAAAAGTTTCTTTTGATATTAAAGAAGACATTGTCTTGTTTGATAAGCTTGGGATAAATATTTCTTTGCCTTATGATGATACTATGCTTATGCACTATCTAATTGATCCTTCAAGGTCATCTTATGATTTAAAAACTTTTAGCCAAGCATTTTTGAAATATGAAGTAGAAAATGAAGAAGATTTGCTTGGTAAGGGAAAAAGTAAAAAATCTTATGAGGATTTGGATTCTGATAATCTTGGCAAATATTTGGCATCTATTGTAAATGCAATTGAAGATAGTCTGGATATTTTAACCCAAAAATTAAAAGAGCTTTCTATGTATGATCTTTATAAGGATTGTGAAATAAAATTATCCAAAGTTCTTGCGGATATGGAAATAACAGGTTTTGTTTGTGATAAAAATGAGCTTGAGAAAATTAAAGATGAAGTTTCTCTTGAACTTGGAGATTTAGAAAAAATAATCTATGAACTTGCTGGAAGTGAATTTAATATAAATTCACCAAAGCAGCTTTCAAAAATTTTATTTGAAGATTTGAAACTTCCTATAATTAAAAAAACAAAAACTGGCTATTCAACAAATGCTCAAGTTTTAGAAAAATTAAGAAAAAAACATCCTATAATCGAAAAAATTGAAAGATATAGGGAAATGTATAAATTAAAATCAACCTATCTTGAAAGTCTTGAAGAATTTATTGACAAAGATGGAAGAATAAGGTCAACATTTAAGCAAAATGTAACTGCAACAGGTAGACTTTCTTCAACAGAACCAAATTTACAAAATCTTCCAATAAGAACCGAAGAGGGCAGAAAAATCAGAAAAGCTTTCAAAGCTGATGATGGAAAAGTTTTGATTGATGCGGACTATTCACAAATTGAATTAAGAGTTTTGGCTCATCTTGCAAATGATAAAAAAATGCAAGAGGCTTTTTCAAAAGATATTGATATACACACAAAGACTGCATCAGAAGTTTTTTCTACACCAATTGATGAGGTTACAAAATTACAAAGAAGTGAGGCTAAAGCTGTAAATTTTGGAATAATCTATGGTATAAGTGATTATGGACTTAGCCAAAATTTAAATATACCAAGAAAAAGAGCTAAGGAATATATAGAAAATTACCTTGACACTTATCCGGAAATTAAAAAATACATGAAAGATATTGTAAAAAAAGCAAAAGAAGATGGATATGTAAATACAATATTTAATAGAAGAAGATATGTTCCAGAAATAAATTCTAAAAATTTCAATGTAAGAAGTTTTGGAGAAAGAGTTGCTTTAAATACACCAATTCAAGGAACAGCTGCGGACATTATAAAATTTGCCATGATAAATTCATACCAAAATTTACAAAAAGCAAAAATAGATGCAAAAATAGTTTTGCAAATTCATGATGAAATAATCATAGAAGCAAGTAAAAAAGATTTGGAAAAAGCAAAAGAAATTTTAAAATCATCTATGCAAGATGCCGTAAATTTAAACGTTCCACTTTTGGTTGACATAGACAGCGGAGAAAGTATGTATGAGTCAAAATAAAATTGTTATAACTGGAACAATTGCAAGTGGCAAATCTTCTTTATCAGAAATTTTGAGAAAAAAAGGCTATCAAGTTATTGATAGCGATGAAATAAATAAGAAATTACTAGAAAAAGACCAAATAAATTACAAAGAAATTTTATCATCAAAAGCTTTTGACGAGGCTTTTGATGGAGAAAATTTGGATAAGAAAATCTTAGCAAAAATAATTTTTAATAATTCCAAAAAGAGAGAATTGATAAATAAAATTACCCATAAAAATATTATTGCTTATATAAATAATTTGATAAAAGAAAGTAATGAGAAAAATATTTTTGTAGAAATTCCCTTGTATTTTCAAATGAAAGAAAAATTTCCTTGTGATTATGTATGGCTAGTTACCGCTGATAGAGAAATTCAAATAGAAAGATTAATGCAAAGAGATAAGATAGGAAGAGATTTTGCATTAAAAAAAATTAAGAGTCAAGATTTTTTAGAAATGCAAAAAAAATCAGATGTGATTTTTGATAATAGCACATCCTTAGAAAATTTAGAAAAAAAAGTAGAAATAGCTTTAAAAAATTTGGAGAATATATGAAAGCTTTAAAAAATATTTTTAAAATAATAGGAATAATAATATTAGCGTTTGTGATGGTTGTTATAATTAGTTTTTCAATAGTAGCCTATCAAACATCAAGACAAAAAATTGCCTACCAAGAAGAAATAGAAAAATATTCACAAAAATATAATGTAGACCCACTTTTGATTGCATCAATTATAAAAGTAGAAAGTGATTTTGACACAGAAGCTCACTCAAGTCAAAATGCTATGGGACTTATGCAATTATTAGATTCATCTGCAAAACATAGTGCAGAAATAATTGGAGAAGAATATTATCCAGACAAATTAAAAGAAGTAGATTATAATTTAAATCTTGGAGTAGGGTATTTCAAATATTTGAATGAATATTATAATAATGTCGACTTAGCTCTTGCAGCTTATAATGGGGGAATAGGAAATATAGACAAACTAATTGCAGATAAAAAAATAGACAAGCATGACCCAGATCCAACAAAAATTCCTACAAAAGAAACTAGACAATATGTAATAAAAATAAATTCAAATTATGATTTGATGAAAGTATTTTACGATGATGGACTTCCAAGCAAGGAAGAATTAAAAGATAGAAAATCATTATCTATAAAAAATTATAAGAAATTTGTTAAAAAAATATTATTTGATGTATTATAATCATTGAATAATATTTTTAAATAAATTATAATGCTAGTATACGGATTAAATGAAAGGAGAGATTATGGCTCTAGAAAATTTAACATTTGCTAATGGAGTAAAAATTCCAGAGTATAAGGAATTAAGCGAAAAAAAAGACTTAATTGTTGCAAAAATTCCAAAAACTGTAACAATTCCACTTACTCAACACATTGGAGCTCCAAGTAAATGTTTAGTTAAGAAAAACGATGAAGTGAAAATTGGACAGCTTATCGGCGAAGCTGTAGGAAATTTTTCTTGTAATATTCACTCATCAGTTAATGGTAAAGTTTCAAGTGTAATCGATATCCAAACAGCATCTGGTAAAAACAGCAAAGCTGTTGTTATTGACACAGAAAGCTATGACCAAGAAATTAACTACGAAAGAAAAGATGTTACAAACTTAACTAAAGAGAAAATAGTTGAGGCGATGAAAGAAAATGGTCTTGTAGGTATGGGAGGAGCATCATTCCCAGCACATATTAAATATTCACCAAACAAACCAATTGATACTGTTATTATAAATGGTGCTGAGTGTGAACCTTACGTTACTTGCGATGATTTTATTTTGAAAACAAAACCTGAAGTAATAGTAGATGCTTTGGAATTACTTGTTCAAGCAGTAGATGCAAAAAAAGGAATTATTGCAATCGAAGATAACAAAGCAGAAGCAATCGAAAAAGTTAAAAAGGCACTGGCAAATAAAAATTCATCAAAACTTGAAGTGGCAACTATGGTTACCAAGTATCCACAAGGAGATGAAAAAAGAATTATTAATGCCGTATTACATAGAGAAGTTCCTTCAGGCGGTCTCCCAATGGATGTTGGAGTAATTGTTTCAAACGTTTCAAGTGCAAACGCAGTTTATGAAGCAGTTTATTACGGAAAACCACTAATAGAAAGATATATGACAGTAACAGGTCATGGAATAAAAAATCCTTCAAATTTCCTAGTAAGAATTGGAACAAGTTTTGATCATATGATAGAAGAAGCTGGCGGACTTACAGAAGATGCTGGAAAAGTTATAAATGGTGGACCAATGATGGGAATTGCCCAACCAAATATAAATCAACCAGTAGAAAAAGCTAGTAACTGTATCTTAGTTTTAAACGAAGAAGAATCAAAAGCACCAATTACAAATCCTTGTATAAGATGTGCTAAGTGTGTAAATGTTTGTCCAGTTGGACTTATGCCATTATTAATTCACAAATTTTCATTAAAAGAAAAATTTGATAAGGCACAAGATCTTCATATACTTGATTGTATAGAATGTGGATCATGTTCATATATTTGTCCATCAAAAAGACCTTTGGTTGAAGCTATTAGGTTTGGAAAAAGACAAATTCGTCAAGCAGGAAAGTAGAGGAGAAATAAATGGAAGCAAAAAAATTATTAGTATCATCCTCTCCTCATATGAGAAGCGAGAGAACTGTTACTAAAGAAATGTTAGATGTAATAATTGCTCTTATTCCAACAGGACTTGCAGGAATATATTTCTTTGGAATGAAGGCACTTATTTTAATGATTGCATCAGTAGCAAGTTGTGTTATTGCAGAATTTATATCTAACAAAGTAATGAAAAGACAATCATCAATAAATGATTTATCAGCTATAGTTACAGGTTTACTTTTAGCCTATAATATCCCAGTTACAATGCCAGTTTGGCAAACGGTAATAGGCGCAGCTTTTGCTATAGTTATTTGTAAGCAATTTTTTGGTGGAATAGGACAAAATATTGTAAACCCAGCTTTAGGAGCAAGAGCATTTTTACTTGCATCTTGGTCAAAAAATATGTCAAATTATGTTGCACCAGGAAAAGTTTCAGCAGTATCTGCTGCAACAGTTTTATCAGGTGGACAAAAACCAGCTTTATTAGATATGTTTATAGGAAATATGGGTGGATGTATTGGAGAAGTTTCAACTATCGCTATATTAATTGGAGCAGCATATCTTGTAATTAGAAAAGTTATTTCACTAAGAATACCTGCAGTATACATATTAACAACAGCAATCCTATTGATGGTATTTAATAAATCTGTTGATGGAATAATCGAACAATTATTATCAGGTGGTCTAATGCTTGGAGCATTTTTCATGGCAACAGACTATACAACAAGTCCTGTAACTAAAAAAGGAGAAATAATATTTGCTTTTGGTTGCGGACTAATCACTTCACTAATAAGAGTTTTCGGTGGATACCCAGAAGGTGTTTCATATTCAATTTTATTAATGAACTTATTAGTTCCTCTTATAGATAGTAAGACAATGCCTAAGGTATTTGGTGTAGCTAGTAAAGGGGCAAAAGATGAATAAAGCATTAAAATTAGGAATTAAATTATTAATAATTACAGCTGTATCAGCTCTAGTATTGGCCTTTACAAATTCAGTTACAGAACCAATTATAAAAAAAGCTGAACAAGAAAAATTAAATGAATCATTAAAAATTGCCTTTCCAGAAGGAAAAGACTTTGAAGAAGTTAAGGGGAAATTTCCTGAAGCTATAAAAGGAGTCTATAAAGCTGATGGAGACAAAGGATATGTGTTTGATGTAAATTCTAAAGGTGGATACGGTGGAGACATCGAATTTATCGTTGGAGTTGATAGTGAAAATAAATTAACAGGTTTCAGTCCTTTAAAACATTCAGAATCTGCAGGATTTGGTCTTCAAATGGAAGAAGATTGGTTTAAAGAAGGAGTTAAAGGAGTAAGCGTTGACAAGAAAGTCGGTGCATCAGAAGCCGGATCTGAAAACGAAATTGTAGGAATTTCAGGAGCTACATATTCAACTAATGCTATCCTTAATGGTATAAATACTGCTCGTGAAGTATTGAAAGATCTTAAGTAGGAGGTAAAGATATGGAAAGACAAACTGGAAAACCTATAGATGTTCAAAAAGAAAAAGAAAAAAGAAAGAAAAAATCTGTAAATTTGGGAAAAGTTTTTAAAGACGGAATATTTTCAAATAACCCAGTATTTGTACAAATGGTAGGAATGTGTTCTGTACTTGCTATTTCATCTTCACTTTCTAATGCGATTGGAATGGGAGCTGCAGTAATTTTTGTACTTACACTTTCAAACTTGGTAATTTCTGTTTTGAGAAATTTTATTCCAGATGAAGTAAGAATTCCTGCATTTATAGTTGTAATAGCAAGTTTCGTAACCATGGTTCAAATGATTATAAAAGCATACTTGCCAGCACTTGATCAGTCACTTGGAATTTTTATTCCACTTATAGTTGTAAACTGTATAATTCTTGCAAGAGCTGAAGGATTTGCTTCACAACAAGGTCCTATAGCATCAATTGTTGATGGTATTGGTCAAGGTTTAGGTTATACAATAGCAATTTCTATTCTTGCAGCTATTAGAGAATTATTTGGAAATGGTACATTACTAGATAATAGAATAATTCCTGAAGATTATACAATTGGATTTTTAATTCAACCAGCATCTTCATTTATTATCCTAGGAATCATGTTTGCAGTAGCAGCAGCTATTTCAAACAAGAAGAAAAATAATAAGTAGGAGGAATTATGTCAGAATTATTTTCAATAATTATTGCATCAATATTTGTAAATAACTATGTATTGGGACAATTTTTAGGAATTTGTCCAACACTTGGTGTAACAAGTAAAGTTGAAACTGCAAAAGGAATGGGAGCTGCAGTAATTTTCGTAGTAACCTTATCTTCAATTATTACTTGGGTTATCCAATATTATATATTAGATCCATTAAAAATTGGATATTTACAAACAGTTGTATTTATTTTAGTAATCGCTTCATTAGTGCAAACAGTAGAGATGATTATGAAAAAATCAATGCCAAATCTTTATGAGGCTCTTGGTGTTTATCTACCATTAATTACAACTAACTGTATAGTACTTGGTGTAGCTATTAAAAATATAAATGAAAGTTATAATTTATTAGAAACAACAATAAACGCAGCAGCAGCTGCAGTAGGTTTCTTAATTGCTTTAGTAATACTTGCTTCTATAAGAGAAAAAATCGAAGATAACGACTTGCCAGAAGCTTTCAAGGGTGGACCTATTACTTTGATTACTCTAGGTCTAATGTCAATTGCCTTTATGGGCTTTGCAGGATTAGCATAGAGGAGAAATGTGATGAATAATATATTAATTCCAACACTTGTATTAGCCATATTAGGATTTGTACTAGCTGGCTTATTAGGTGTTATTAGTAAAAAATTTGAGGTTGAAACAGACCCAATTGTTGAAAGAGTAAGAGATGCACTTCCTGGAGCAAACTGTGGAGCTTGTGGTTATCCAGGTTGTGATGGTTGTGCAAATGCAATTGCAAAGGGAGAAGCTCCTGTTTCTGCTTGTGTAATTGGTGGACAATCTGTCACAGATGCGGTTGCAAGTGCTATGGGCGTTGAGTCAGCTGGAGCTGGGGATAAACAAGTTGCAGTTGTAAAATGTAATGGAACTTGCGAAAATGCAAAAGATTTATACGAATATGCAGGTCTTGAAGATTGTAGAGCACAAATTGCTTTATTTGGCGGAAAAAAAGCTTGTAATTATGGTTGCCTTGGTTGCGGCTCATGTGTTAAAGCTTGTGAATTTGATGCTATACATATGGTGGATGGAGTAAGTGTTGTTGATAAGGAAAAATGTGTGGCTTGTGGAGCTTGCGTTAAAACTTGTCCAAAAAATATTATTGAGCTTGTTCCTTATTCACAAAAAGCAATTGTTAAATGTTCTTCACACGATAAAGGAAAAGATGTTAGAGGAAATTGTAAAGTTGGATGTATTGGTTGTTCAATTTGTGCAAGAACTTATCCAGAAGGATTTGCAATGGATAATTTCTTATCAAAAGAAACAATATCTGATAATTTAGATCTAAATCTTTTAAAAGAAGCTGCAGAAAAATGTCCTGCAAAATGTATTGATGTTGAATAAAAAATAAGATAAAGATTTGACCATCGAAATAAATCGGTGGTCTTTTTTTATTTGGATTTTTTAAATTGACATCAATCTATTTTAAATGATAAACTCTTATAAGAGGTAGATATGAAATTAAAAAAAAGAGATATTTTTGTTATTTTATTACTTTTTTTATTAAGCTTGAGTATGGCTTTTTTTGTGCAAAAAATTAAGTCGGGAGAAGATGGAAATTATTTGAGAGTTGAGCTTAATGGGAAAGAATATGGTAAATATCCACTTAATAAAGATAAAAAATTTAAAATTAAAATTGACGATGATGAATTTAATATTGTTGAGATAAAAAATGGGCAAGTTAGTATGAAGGAAGCTAATTGTAGAGATTTGCTTTGTACTCACATGCCTAGTATAAAAAAAGTTGGAGAAACTATAGTTTGCCTTCCTCATAGATTGATTTTAGAAATTGTTTCTGAAAAAGAGGATAGTGATGAGGAAGAAATTGATAAGGTGGTTGGATGAAGAATAAAACTTTAAAAATATATGTAAATTTATCGCTTTTTGTTGCTTTATCTCTTGCAATTTCTTTAATTGAATCTATGGTTCCAATGCCTGTGCCAATTCCTGGTGCAAGGCTTGGTTTTTCTAATATAATAATATTGGTTGCTATTTATATTTATGATTATAAAAAGGCTTTGGCTGTAAGTATATTGAAATCTTTTTTGTTGGTTTTGATTACTGGATCAGTAATGAGTTTTTTCTATTCTTTTGTTGGAGCTATTTTTTCTACAACTGCTATGTATTTTTCACTTAAAAAGGTAGATGATGATTTTTCACTCATTGGAGTAAGTGAAATTGGTGCTTTTTTCCATAATTTAGGTCAAATTATTGTTGCAATATTTTTCATGCAAAATATAAAGATGTTTTATTATTTTCCAGTTTTAGTTTTTATAGGAATTTTTACTGGATTTTTTGTTGGTTTGAGTTCTAATTTTATAATTGAGCATTTAAAGAAACTTGGTGTTATAAATGAATAAAAAAATCAAAGATTTGGACCTTAGTCAAAGACCAAGGGAAAAGTTGAAAAATGAGGGATATGCAAGTTTGAGTGATGAGGAATTGTTAGCAATTCTTATCGAAACTGGCTCTAAGAAGAAAAATGCTATTGAACTTGCTAGAGAAATTTTAAATACTTTTTCTAGCGAGGAGCTTTTGTCTATAAGTATTGAGCAATTAAATGGAATTGATGGGATAAAACTTGCCAAGTCTAGTAAAATTATTGCCGCTATCCAGCTTGGTAAAAGACTTACTGAAAAAATAATTAATAAGGAAATCACAAGTATTAATTCTTGTGAGGATGTTTTTAATTTAATGAAAAATAAATTTATAGACACAAAAAAAGAACATTTCTATGCTATATTATTAGATACAAAAAATGTGATTATTAGCAAGGAATTAATTTCTACTGGGGATCTTAACTCTTCTATTGTTAATCCTAGGGAATGTTTTATTTCGGCTGTAAAAAAGAGTGCAAATTCTGTGGTTTTTGTACATAACCACCCAAGTGGAAATCCAAATCCTTCTTGTAATGATAAAGAGATTACTCAAAGATTGGTTAAAGCAGGAGAAATTTTGGATATAAAAGTATTAGATCATATTATTATTGGCAATAATAAATATTTTAGTTTTAGACAAGAAAATATTATATAGGAGAATAAAATGAATTTTAGAATTATGGCAGAAGACCTAGCAATTGATTTGGGTACTAGCTGTATTAAAGTTTTTAAGAAAAATGAAGGGGTTGTAATTTCTGAACCATCTGTTTTAGTTCTTGACCACCAAAATAAGGAAATAAAAGCTATTGGTCAACAAGCTAAGGAAATGATTGGAAAAACTCCTGATGAAATTATAGTACAAAGACCTATTGAAAAGGGTGTTATATCTGATTTTAATTTAACTGAGGCAATGTTAAATTATTTTTTCCAAAAAATAAATCCTGGATTTTCGGTTGTTCAACCAAGGGTTGTTGTTTGCGTTCCTAGTGGTATTACTGACATTGAACAAAGAGCCGTCGAAGATGCTTCTTTGCATGCTGGAAGTAGGGATGTAATAATGGTTGATGAATCATTGGCGGCTTGTTTTGGAGTTGGACTTACTCCAGAAGATCCAAGAGGTATTTTAACTTTAAACCTTGGGGCTGGAACGAGTGAGATTTGTGTAATAAGCCTTAATGGAATTGTAGCAAGTAAAACTTTAAAAATGGGCGGAGATGACATCGATAAAAATATTCAAAATTTTTTGAGAGAAAAGAAAAAAATCGAAGTAGGTATAAATACAGCAGAGCTTATTAAAAAGGAATTGCTATCACTTAGACTTAAAGATAAGGATATAGGGATGGAAGTTGAAGGTAGAGATGTAAAAGATGCTCAACCTAAAAGAATAAAAGTTACAAGTGAAGAAATAGCACCTTGTATAAGTGAATTTGCTGATAGTCTAATAGAGATGATTTATTTAGTAATGGAAAAAACACCGCCAGAATTGTCCAGTGATATTAAAAATGATGGATTTTTAATGACTGGAGGTATGGCAAATGTTAGAGGTCTTCGTGAATATATTGAAAAAATAATTAATTTAAAGGCGAAAATATCTGACAAACCAGAATTAGATGCTATAAAAGGTGCAGGCTTAATTATGGAAAATCCAGATAGATTTTTAAAATATCAAAGTAGGTAAGTATGGCTTATAGAAGAAAGAAAAAAAACAATAAACATTTTTTTATAACGGTTATTTTGTTAGTATTGTTGATATTTACATCAAGCCTTACTGATGATTTGGTAGAGGCTGGTAATAATATAACAAATACCATATTTAAACCCGTAAACAAAGCTTCTTATTCAATAACTTCAGAAATAATTAAAGCTATAGAAGATACTATTGGTTCAAAACAAACAAGAGCCGAAGTTGAAAAATTAAAGATAGAAAATCAAAATCTTTTAAAGGAAAATGCTAACTTAATGGAAGTAATTAATAGAAAAGATTTTTTGAAAGCTGAAAATGATGCTATAAAAAATCAAAAATATGAATACGTCAAAGCTCAAGTTATTAATTCTGATGTAAAAAGTATGCAAGAATCATTTTTTATAGACAAGGGTAAAAAAGACGGAATAAAAGTTAATGATGTAATTTTGCAAGCTATAGGAAATAGCGAATATTCATCTGCCGTTATAGGAAAAGTTGTAAAGGTAAATTCAACAACAAGTAAGGTTGAAACAATCAAAAATTCATCAAATGACGTTTCATTTATTAATTCTAGAAGTGGAGATTATGGGGTTATTGATGATTATAAAAACAAAAAAATTAGTGGATATATGCTAGAAGTGTCTAGTGATGTTAAAAATTCTGATACATTAATTACAAGTGGTATAGGGGGAGTTTATCCTAAGGGCTTATATTTGGGAGAAATTTCTAATGTAATTATGAGCAAGGATTCACTAAGAAAAAATGTAACAATTGATTCTCCAGCAGATTTTACCCATTTGTATAGGGTTTTGGTTCTTAGAAAGTAAGGTGGATATATGAATAAATTTAAAACATTTTTAATAGCTTTTATTTCTTTTATCCTACAAGTTAGCGTCTTTTCTAAGGTGGATATATTTGGAGCAAATATCAATATTATAGTTGCATTTGTAATATGTTTATCCTTAACACTTGGGTCTAAGAGTGCTTCTTATACGGGGCTTGTTATTGGTTTGTTGGAAGATCTTATGTTTTCAAAAATAATTGGTGTAAGAGCTTTATCATATTTTTTGATAGGTCATGTAGTTGGAGATGAAAAGTTTAGATTTAGTAGCGATAAAAAAACAGGTTTGATTTTAACTTTTGTTTTTACTATATTAAACTTTTTATTTGTAAGTTTAATAACATATATTTTTAATGGGGATATAGTTGTCATTAAAAATTATTTATTTGTACCAATTTTGGTAGAAGCTTTATTGAATACTTTAATGTATTTAATCTATCATATAATAATAAAAAAACTAATGTATATTCCAACATATAGGATATAGGGGTGTAAGTTTTGAGAAAACAAAAAGAAAATAGAATAACTATTTTGCAGATAGTTTTTGGTCTAATGTTTTTTGCAATTTTTGTGAAATTATTTATTCTTATGATAAATCAAGGAGAACATTACAGAGACTTATCAGATAATAGAAAAGTTCAAGAAGTTGACGAAATTGCAAGTAGAGGAGATATTTTAGACAGAAATGGAAATGTTCTTGCCACAACAGTTCCATCTTTTGCTGTGCAATTATATAAAGATAAACTTACAAGCTTGGATGATGAAGATAGGATAAAGGCTGTAAATTCTTTGGTAAATATTTTGGAAGAAGCAGGTGTAAATTACCAAAATGATTTTGATATTAGACTAAATTCATTCCAATACAAAAGTGAGGATGATTATTTCAAAGAAGAAAAATCACCAGAAGATAAAATTGTTGATATAATAGTTGAAAAAAAATTAACAAGAGAAATAGTAGGATCTTTTAGCAACAAAGATGGGATAAAATATGAAACAATAAAAACTGCCCTTCTTGCCTTGAAAAAAAGAGGAATAGATATTCCTATATTAGTTAAGCAAAAAAATAATAAACTTAATTTAGTATATAAGGAAAATGCAAAAGAAAAATTAAAAGCATTAGGTCATAGCACAAAAGATGATCCTCTTGACGTTGTTGTTAGTGCAATTGGCGACGATAAGTCTGTTATAAAAAATATACTTGAAAATAATCAAGCAAGATTATTAACTTATAATATTTTAAAAGAAAAAAATTTAGAATCTAATGTGATTTTAAAAGATTATAGTTTGATAGCAGATGAAAAGCTCATACAAAAAAAAGCTAGTTTAAATGATGGATATCCGGAAATAAAATTAGATACAAAAGCTAGTGATGATTTTTATGAAATTGTAAAAAAATCTTCAATCAAAGAATTTTTAAAATCAGCAAGCTTAAATGAAGAAGATGGTTCTTACTTAATTCCAGCAGATATTTTGATAGAAAAATTGGAAAACAAAGGTATATATGCAAACTTTACAACAGAAGTAAAAACCGAAACAAAAGATAAAAAAAACATATATTCTGTTGATATAAAATTTAAAAATTCTCAAGCTGGAGATCCAGCAGAAGAATTGGCAAATCTTGCTGACAAACATAAATTATTGAAGGGCGTAATCTTAGATAAAGATTTAAAATATTTGGCACAAAATGCTAATGCTATAAATAACGTCTATCCATCAATCGATATTTCTGAAGATAAACCTAGCAAATGGGATTATACTTTCAATGTTGCCAAAAAAGATTTCTTTGAATATTATGCAAGCAGAGATAAAAATGAAAGTCGAGATAAGGTTGTAAAAAAACTAAATAAAGCAAAAAGTGCAAAAGAAGTTCTTGATTATATAAAATCAGTGTCAGATATAAAAAATGACAATGACTACGAAGCTTGTGGGATTTTGACAATCGATAGCATTATTAATAGGCAAGGCTCATTTGGTTTTAGACCAATTAATTTAGTTTATAATTTAGATGATTCGACTGTTCTAAGAATTGAAGAAAATATTGACAAATCAAAGGGAATTAGTGTGGCAACAATTCCTATAAGATCTTATCCAAATAGAAATTTGGCAAGCCACGTTTTAGGCTACATGGGACCAATAGCAACCGATGAAGAAGTAGAAAAATATGTAAAAAAAGATTCATATTTAAGAGATGAAATTGTCGGAAAAACTGGAATCGAAGAATCATATCAAGATACTCTCAGAGGAAAAAATGGAAAAAGTATTGTAACTGTAGATTCATCAGGAAATAGAATTGAAACATTATCAAAAACTCCATCAGAACCAGGAAATGATGTTTATCTTTCTATAGATGCTAATTTGCAAGCACAAGCAGAAAAATCTCTTTCAAAAGTTCTAGAATCAATTAGAACAGGTAAAACCTATGAATCTGAATATGGGGATTTTAATACTAGCGAAATTGCTCCTTATTCAACAAATGGAGCAGTTGTTGTAAGCAATGTAAAAACTGGAGAAGTTCTTGCAATGGCTTCATATCCAAGTTATGATCCTAATTTATTTTCTACTGGAATTTCTTCTTCTGATTGGGAAAGCTTACAAGTAGATGATGATTCATCTGTGCTAGCAGCAAGACCTATGTTAAATGTGGCAAGTCAAACTGCTGTTATGCCTGGATCTACGTTTAAATTAGTTACTTCTTTGGCAGCTCTTGAAAAAGGATTAAATCCACAAATGACAAATTATTGTAATGGTTTTATGGATATAGGAAGTAGGAGATTTTCTTGTTTAATTTGGTCAACAACTGGTGGCAACCATGGAGAAGAAAATTTATATGATGCAATTAGAGATTCATGTAACTATTACTTTTATTGTTTGGCTTTGGGAGAAAATCCATCTACTGGCAAAAGCCTTGGATTTAAACTTGAACTAAGTGATGTAAAAAAAGCTGCTAGTACTTTGGGATTAGATGAAACTTCTGGAATAGAAATAAATATTCCACAGGAATCAAGTGGAAATATACCATCTGTTGAAAAGAAATTAGAAGTTACAAAAGCATTAATGAAGAAGTACCTTGATAAAAATATAAAAAAATATTTGAAAAAAAATGTTAAAAAAACAAAATCTGATATTGAAAATGATAAAAATGAACTTGTAAAATTAGCGGATAATCCAAATTCTATAAATAGAAAAAAATTAATAGAAATGATTGATAAAATGGGTTATGAACCATTAGAAATCAAAAAAGATGATAGGGCAGGTCTTGCTGATACTTTAAAATTTACTTATCTAAATCAAGCAAAATGGGATATAACAGATATGTTAAATATAGTTATAGGACAAGGGCAAAATTCATACACGCCACTACAAATGAATAGAGTTATCTCTACAATATCAAATGGTGGTTATTTAAATAAATACACATTAATAAAAGAAGTAACAAACCATAATTCGAAAGATATTTTATATCAAAATCAAGTTAATCATAAAAAAATTTCTATTAAAGATGATAAATATTTGGAAGATATAAAATATGGTGCCTTGTTAGTTGCACAAAATAATGCTATTTTAAATAGAATGCCTCTTGAAGTTGGAGTAAAAACAGGAACAGCAGAAGTTGAAGGTAAAAATCCAGATGGAAGTGATTATGATCCTTATGCATGGATGATTGGATTTGCTCCATACGATGATCCAGAAATTGCAATATCAATAATTTTAACTCAAGGAGGAACATCATTCAATGTTTCACCAATTTTTAGAGATATAATTTGCAAATATTTTGATATAAAAATAAATCCAGATAAGCAAAATCTTCTTAATGAAGTAAAAACCGAAGGTAATAATCAAGAAAATACACAAGGAGAATAAAATGGATATATATTTAATAAATTCAAAAAATCAAAATGAATTAAAATTTATAAAAGATTTTTCAAAAATTTTGTCTAAGGATAAGTCTGTTTTGATTCTCTCATTTGAAAGGAACAAGGATTGTAATATTGAAGATTTATTTGATATGGGAGGGATGATCACATACGATATATGTGATTATTTCCTTGACCTTGTAGGTCTTGAAAAAATTATTAGAAAAACTTATGGAAATATAGATTTTGCCATAGCTCCTTTAATAAATTCAAAATATAAAATAAAAAAAGAAGATATATCAAATCTTTTAGAAAAAATAAATTATTATGATGTCCTTATTGTAAAAGGTTTAGATAAAGATTTAATAGATGATAAAAAGATAATTCAAATTATTGATGAAAGTGAAATTAATGAAGACTTTGATTCTGACTATTTTTTTATTGAAACTTATGACAAATATTTTGATATTAGGGAATATAGAGATGAAATTTTTGCTAAATCTTCAAAATTTTTAGGTTTAAAATCAAAAGATACATCTTATGAAAATATTATTTCAAATCTTTTGGATGATAAAAATGAAAATATCGAAAAAATTGGATTTTTTGAAAAACTAAAGAAGAAATTAGCGAAATGAAATCATATATTTTTGTAGATTATAGAGAAAAAGCCTTTGGTAAAATTGTCGATAACAAGCTTATTGAATTAAAATTTTATTCTCCTTACTTGTTCAATATTTATAGGGCAAAAGTAGTAAATAAAATTGATTCTATTAATGCTTATTTTTTGTTGTATGATGATGGCAAAAAGGCTTTTTTAAAATCAAATAAAAAATTTAAAATTGGAGATAGTGTAATTTGCCAAATTATTAAAGAAGAATTTGACGATAAATTAGCAACTATGAGCGCAAATTTTAGAATCGAAAATGAAGATTATTATTTGTATAGGTTCAAAAATAAGGGATTTCCAAAATTGAAAAAAGGTAGAAAGAAAAATTTTGAAAATTATAATAAATTACTTGAACTTAAAGAAAAATTAATAAATGAAGAAAATTTCACGCCATCGCCAAAACTCTTGAAAACTTACAATGAATTTGACTTATATTGTGAAAAAAATAAAGATTTGGAACTTGTTGAGCTTGATATAAAAAATAATAAAATAATTTCAGATTCAATAAAAAACATTAAGGAAAAAAAGATTTACAAAGGCGATTTATCAATAATAATCAATGATCTTGAAACGCTTTGCTTTATTGATGTGAATTCATCAAAGAAAAAATCAACTATGGATAAAGATGATTTTTATTATAAAGTTAATGATGACTTAATAGATTTTATTTTTTACAATTTAAATCTTAGAAATATTGGCGGAATGGTAGTTATAGATTTTTTAAAATCTAGTAAAAATGATCAATTGATTGATAAAATAAACGAAAATATAAAAAAATATTTTGACACTTACGAAATATATGGCTTTACAAATATGGGACTATTTGAATTGTCAATAAAAAGAAGAGGAGAAAGCCTCTATAAAAAATTAAAAGAAAAAGAGCTTATCTAATCGATAAGCTCTAATTTTTTTCTATCAAAATTATTTACAATATTTTCTTTGAATTTTTTGTTTAATCTTTTTATTCTATATTCAATTTTCATAGCCTTACTTTTGTCAGAAACTTCTTTATAAAAAACCAACTTGCAAGGTCTTTTTGCTCTTGTATATTTTGCGCCAATTCCCTTGTTGTGTTTTTCCAATCTATTTTGTAAATTATTTGTCCAACCAGTGTAAAGACTTCCATCGGAACATCTTAAAATATAAACAAAAGCATTTTTCATTTAAACAAATCACCCAACACATCACTTATAATATCATAAGAAAATCCCCTAAAAGCAAGAAATCTATATACCTTATTTTTATCATTTACACTTTCTTTTTTATTAAGACCTGCATCATAAGCTTTTTCATACTCTTCATCATAGGAAATTTCATCCAAATAAGTATCAATTAAACTATCATCAATAAATTTTGCCTTTAATTTATATCTAATTTTACCCTTGGACCAATTATTTATCCTAGATTTATCATTTATATAAGATTTCACATAAGCTTTATCATCAATTAAATTATATTCAGTCAAAAAATCAATAACCCTAGAAATCGAATCAATATTGAATTTTTTCTCCTTCAATTTTTTTTTCAAATCGAAAGAAGTCTTTGCCCCGTAAGATAATTGTTTCAAAGCTTCATTTTTACATCTATTAAAGTCATTTTCCCTTAAAATTTCCTTATACAAATCAAAATCTATAACCGCTCCAACAGATAAAGCTAAATCATTAAAAAAATCATAAGAAATATAAAAAAATTCATTTGAAATAGTAATTTTTACTAAATTATATTTATCAGAATATTCAATATTTTCAACAATCATAATGATTCAACAGCATTCATAATAATAGGAATAACCATAGACAAAACAATTACAACAGCAAAAATTTTTAAAATCATTTTGCTATTAGATTTTTTCTTCATAAAATCACCTCTAAATCTATCTTTCTTAAAAGTATTTTACTATAAGAGATATTTTTTGTAAAACATAAAAATAAAAATAAATTTGCATTAATTTTTTATTAGTGGTATTATATATAAGTCGAAAGAGAAAGGCCCTTGGAAATTGTAAAAATATTTTGGATATTATACAGTTTACTTGACAAGTGATTCGATTGGATGTATACTTACATAGTAAGTTATTTATTCGGTGGGTATGGTCCAGTTGGTTAAGACACCTGGTTGTGGCCCAGGAGATCGAGAGTTCGAATCTCTCTACTCACCCCATACGCGGGATTGGCGGAATTGGCAGACGCGCTAGACTTAGGATCTAGTGAGATTTTCTCGTGAAGGTTCAACTCCTTTATCCCGCACCATTTGAAACGTTGTTTATGCAACGTTTATTTTTTTGCTTATTTTTAAAAATTTTAAATTTCTTTTAGGTAATTGGTGGATAATATTTTTAAATTTGGGTATGAATATTCATAGTAAACTATTTAATAAATTTTTATTAGCTATAACTTTATCAATATAAAAAAATAGTATATAATTTTACTAATAGGAGGAAAAGTTTTGCGAGATATAAAAAGAGTAGTTTTAAAATTAAGTGGAGAAGCACTAGCAAAAGATAAGGGATTTGGTTTTGATGATGATACCATTGATCTTATTTGCGAAAATATAAAAAAAGCTAGAGATAAGGGACTTGAAATTGCCATAGTTGTTGGTGGTGGAAATTTCTGGAGAGGTAGAAGTGGTCAACATATTGAACGTGCAACAAGTGATACGATTGGTATGCTTGGAACTGTTATGAATGGTCTTAGAGTTCAAGATACTCTTGAAAAAATGGGACTTGAAACAAGACTTATGACTGCAATTAATATGCAAGAAGTTGCTGAGCCTTACATAAGAAGAAGGGCTGTAAGACATCTTGAAAAGGGAAGAATTGTAATTTTTGCAGCAGGCACTGGTCTACCATATTTCTCAACTGACACAACAGCATCTCTTAGGGCTTTGGAAATTAATGCTGATATGATTTTATTAGGCAAAAAAGGAACTGATGGAATTTATGACAAAGATCCTAATAAATTTGATGATGCAGTTAAGTATGAAAAATTAACCTATAGTGAAATTTTACAAAAAAGATTAAAGATTATGGATTCTACAGCAACAAGTTTGTGTATGGATAATGATATGCCAATCCTTGCTTTTGGAATTGATAATCCAGAAAATTTAGTTAAAATAGTTGAAGGAAAAGAAATTGGTACAATTGTAAAGGAGAATTTTGATGTACGATAAGATTATTAAAGATACCGAAGCTTCGATGAAAAAAGCTTGTGAATCATTCGAAATTAGAATATCAAAAATTAGAGCAGGTAGGGCTAATGATTCTATATTGGATGGAATTACATTTTCATATTATGGAACTCAAACACCAATTAACCAAGCTGCAACCATATCTACACCAGAGCCAAGACTTT
This sequence comes from Anaerococcus sp. HMSC068A02, assembly GCF_001811125.1. Taxonomy (NCBI): domain Bacteria; kingdom Bacillati; phylum Bacillota; class Tissierellia; order Tissierellales; family Peptoniphilaceae; genus Anaerococcus; species Anaerococcus sp. HMSC068A02. Next base: position 41,783 of record NZ_KV803770.1, read on the forward strand.
TAGTTATTAAACCTTGGGATAAATCTAATATTAAAGAAATTGAAAAGGCTATTAATAAATCTGATTTAGGAATAAATCCACAAAATGATGGAGAAGTAATTAGACTTCCATTCCCAGCTTTGACTGAAGAAAGAAGAAAAGAACTTACAAAACAAGTTTCTGAATATTCTGAAGATAGCAAAATTCAAATTAGAAATATAAGAAGAGATTCAATGGATATAGCAAAAAAAGCTGAAAAATCTGCAGACTTAACAGAAGATGATTTATTTTCAATAGAAGAAGATATACAAAAAATTACAAAAAAATATATCGATAAAGTTGAAAAAACTGTTGAAAGCAAAAATAAAGAATTACTTGAAGTTTAATTGAATAAAATAAAATTTGATAAGCTGAAGGCTTTTTTAAACAAGGATATAGGAAAAGCTAGGATAAATTCCAATATTTTATCCTTATTTTTAAAGCAATTAAGTTTACTTATTGACTCATCGGTATCCTTATACGATAGTTTAATGATAATAATTGACCAAAGACTTGACAAGAAATTGAACAAGGCTTTGGTCAATGTATCATTAGCCCTAAAAAAGGGAGACGAAGCTTATGTGGCTTTTAAAAAAGAAGAAAAAGCCTTTGGACCTGTTGTTACAGCTTTTGTGAAAAGTGGAGATGCAAGTGGAAATCTTTCAAAGATTCTTGATGAGTTATCTACATATATGACCGAAGAAAGTAAAAACAAAAATCAAATAAGTGAAGCTTTGATTTATCCTATAATTTTATTAATTGTTACTATAGGAGTTGTTATAACGATTTTAACAAAAGTTATGCCTACTTTTATAGAAGTTTTTGAAGAAAATGAAATAAGCTTACCAATAGCTACAAAAATTCTTTTAAATATTTCAGATTTTTTTAATAAAAATGGCTTTTTTATTTTATTAATAATTTTTATTTTTGTTTTTACAATAATTTTACTAAGACGTAAAGATAAATACAGAAACAAAATTGATGAAAGCTTTTTTAAAAGTATATTTTTTAAAAAATTTAGACTTTTAAATATAGAATACCAAATTTCTTCGCTTTTATATATCCTAAAAAAGGGCGATGTAGATATTATAGAAAGCATTGATATAATAAAAAATTCTTTCAAAAATCAATATTTAAAACAAATTCTAACAAATGTAGAGGAGAGCTTAAAACTAGGAAATAATTTATCAAGCTCTTTAGATAAGGAAAATGTTTTTACTAAATTATTTATAGCTATGATAAAGGTGGGCGAAGACAGTGGAGATATGACAAAATCTCTCAAAAAAGCCTCTAATTATTATGCTAATGAATATATTTATAAACTAAAAAGAATATCAAGATTAGCTGAACCTTTTTTGATACTTTTTATGGCTTTAGTAGTTGGATTTGTAGTTTTTTCTATTGCCATACCAATGTTTGATTCGGTTAATGCCATTAATTTTTAAGGAGAAGTTAATGTTTAATAATATAAAAAATAAAAAAAGAGGATTTACTCTTATTGAATTAATTATTGTAATTGCAATTATAGCCATACTTGCAGCAATAGCTATACCAAAATATCAAAAATCAAAAAAACAAGCGGCAATAACTGCTCATAATGCGAATGTGTCAATGTTAAAAACTGCAGCTAGCGTAAAATTAAATGAATTAAATGCAAATGATAACGAAGTAACTTGGACAAAAGAAAGTGGAGATGCACTTCAATATGTAGAAAAATGGCCTGAGATTCCAAAAGGAATTGGACTAGATGTGAGTGAATATAAGGTGACAATTAATCCTAAAAATTCAACAATTACAATTGTGCCAGATACACTTGATCTAAAAGAGAAAAATAAATGATTAATATAATTTATTTTTTCTTGGGAGCAATATTCGGTTCATTTGCACATTTATTGTGTGATAGAACTCTTAGAGGAGAAAATATTGCCTATCCACCAAGTCATTGTTCATTTTGTAACAATAAAATATTAAAAAGAGATCTTATACCTATTTTTTCTTACATAAATTTAAAAGCAAGGTGTAGATTTTGCCAAAAAAAGATCCCATTTTCATATATTCTTTATGAAATAATAGGGGGTCTTTTATTTATATTTGCTATGAAAGAAAAAACTTTTATGGAAGGAAGTTTGATTTTTTTATCTCTAATTTTTTCTTTTGTAATAGCTATGATTGATTTAAAAAGCATGGAAATATATATGGGATATGTTTATATTTTAGCCTTTATTGGATTAATATATAGAATTTTTTATTTAGGATTTGATTTTGAATTTTTTAAAATTTTTTTAATTTTTACTTTCCTATATTTTTTAATCTATTTCATATCTAAGAAAAATATAGGAGATGGAGATTATTTTTTCTATTTAGCCTTATTTTTATTTTTAAAAAATGAAAGAATTTTATATTTAATTTTAGGCTCTATTTGGATTGGAGCGATTTTTGCAATTATAATAGCTATCAAGAAAAAATCAATGAAAATAATGATTCCATTTTGTATTTATATATTTATTGCTTATATTATAAGTCTTTTGTGAGGTGTTTATGAAAAAAAGAGCCTTTACCTTAATTGAATTAATAGTTACACTTGCTATAATTTCTTTGATTTCAAGTGTGATTTTAATAAAATCGGGTTTGATACCAAAACTTCAAGAAAGAAAAGAAATTGAAAACTTGCAAGCTGATATAAATTATTGCAGAGAAAAATCTCTAGTTACAGGTTATAAATATAAAATAAATATAGATAGTAATAATTACGCAATAAAAAGAGCTGATGATAATGAAATGGTAAAAGAAGTTTATTTTAAATATATAAAAGCAAACAAAAAAAATACTTTTGTATTTAGACCAACAGGAAGTGTAGAGGGAGCAAGTACGATTTATTTTTCTTCTTCTAACAAAAAATATTCTATTATAGTATCGCCGATTGCTGGAAGGATAAGATATGAATAAAAATAAAAAAGGATTTACCTTGATTGAAATAATTATTGCTCTAGCTCTTATAAGCATAATAAGCATATACCTACTTCCATCACTTTTTTCAATTTATGAAAATTCCAGAAAAATAAAAGACGATTCTAAAATTTTATTTACAATGCAGAAAGTTTTAGAAAAATCAAAAAATAGAGATGAAGGAGAATATGAAGACTTAGAAAATGGCTTTAAAATTAATACAAGTATTGAATCATATAAGGGAAATTTGAAATATATAGAAGTAAGATGTGATAAATATAATTTGGAAGTGGTGGTAAAAAAATGAGAAAAAAAGGCTTTACCCTCTTAGAATTAATTTGTGCCATAGCCATTGGATCAATCCTTATAGTTTTAATAAATAATATTGTAAAGACAAATCTTTCAATTAGTCAAAAAACCTATGAGGATGAAATTGACTATAAAAATTCAACAAATTGTATTTTGTATATAGAAAATGTTATAAGAAAATCAGATAAAATAATTGACTTTAAAAATGAAAACAATTTCAAATTATTAATTAGTGAAGGTAAAAATAAGTCTACATATAGATTTGAACAAAATGGAAAAAAATTATACGTCTATATCAATAATTTAAAGTCAAATAGTCAAAGAGAAATAAAAATTCCTATAGGATATTGTAGTGATTCGAAAATATCTTATGACAAAAATGATGATTCATTTTCAATAGATATTGATTTTTATGAAAAAGAAGGAAATTCAAATTACAAAACTTATTTAAGGAGGCTTGAATGAAAAAAAGAGGGTTTTTATCCATTTATGTTTTGATAATTTTACTTCTTTTATCAATAAGCCTAACCTTTATATACGAGCAGGCGATAAATAACAATGATTCAAATAAGGACTTGTACGATAGGAAAAAAGCAATATACGAATTAGAATTACTTTATTCCATAATTGTAGATGATAAAAAAACTTTGTTGGAAGATGTTGAGATAGTAAATGAAAATAATGACAATTTGTGGCATCCATTTTATTTTTATTATTTTTATGAAAAAGAAGAAGTAAAAATTCAAAAACAAAATGAAAAAGAATTTGTATTAAGAAGTGTAAAAAAAATTGGAAATTCAAAGGCTATATTAGAAATGGTTTTGGATTTAAGAAATAAGTATGCGCTAAGAGAAAATAAAAAAATAATACTTGATGAAAATTTCGACGAATTTTATAAAAATTTAAAATTCAAACAAAATAAATTTGAAGAATTTGAAAATTTAAAATTAGAAAATGATTTAGAAAATCGATTTTTTAAAATTAATAGTCAACTAGTTGTAAAAGAAGAAGAAATATCAAATGAAATTTCAAGTAATGAAAATTTAGAGAAAAATCAGAGTAATTTATCAAATGAAGAAAAAAATTTTTCCAATAAAATTAAGACACCAAGACGAATTAGTGGTATAGTAATTATTGGTAAAGATTTGATTTTGGAAAATGATTTAGTTTTGGATGGTTTGCTTATAATAAAAGGCGGCATTATTTCAAAAAATAATAGCAAACTTATTATTTATGGGCAATTAATATCGAAAAATGATTACACTAATATAGTTGATTTTTCATACAATAAAGAAAAATCACTAGATTATCTTGACGATATAGAAAATCCAAAATTTATTGAAATTAAATCAAAAAAAGTATTTTAATGGAGGAATAAATGAAAATATTAGTTATCAATTGTGGATCTTCATCTTTAAAATATCAATTATTTGATATGGACAATGAAGAAGTTTTAGTAAAAGGTCTTGTAGAAAGAATTGGAATAGATGGATCAAGACTTAAACAAGAAAAAGGCGACGACGAATATATAATTGAAGAAGATATGAAAGACCATACTGAAGCAGTTAAACACGTATTTGATGCTATAACTGATAAAGAAAATGGTGTGATTTCAGATTTATCTGAAATTGATGCAGTTGGCCATAGATTTGTTCATGGTGGAGAAAAAATTACAAAATCTGTTGTAATTGATGACGAAGTTAAAGAAGCTGTAAAAGAATATTCAAAATTTGCACCATTACACAATCCAGCAAATATGATGGGACTTGAAGCTTGTGAAAAACTTCTACCAAATGTAAAAAATGTTGCAGTATTTGATACAGCCTTCCACCAATCAATGCCAGAAGAAAATTTCCTTTATGGAATTGATTATAAATACTACGAAGACCAAGCTGTTAGAAAATATGGTTTCCATGGAACAAGCCATGATTTCATCACACAAAAAACAGCAAAAGTTTTAGAAAAAGATCAAAAAGATTTAAATATGATTTCATGCCATTTAGGAAATGGATCTTCAATATGTGCAGTTAAAGAAGGAAAATCATTTGATACAACAATGGGACTTACACCACTTGAAGGACTTGTAATGGGAACAAGAAGTGGAGATTTAGATCCAACAGTTGTAACATTTTTGATGAATGAATATGGATATGATACAAAAAAAATGGACAATGTCCTAAATAAAGAATCAGGAGTTCTTGGAGTTTCTGGAGTATCATCAGACTTTAGAGATCTTGAAAATGCTGCAAATGATGGAAATAAAAGAGCAGATATTGCTTTAAAAATGTTTGCTAATAGAGCAAAAAGATATGTAGCAGGATACATGGCAGAAATCGGAAAAACTGATGCAATTGTATTTACTGGTGGAATCGGAGAAAATTCTGCAACAATGAGAGCTGACATAATGAAAGGCTTTGAACAATTTGGAATCAAAATTGATCCAGAAAAAAATAATGTTCGTGGCGGTTGTCATTTAATCTCAACTGACGATTCAAAAGTAAAAGTTTTTGTAATAGCAACAAACGAAGAATTAATGATTGCAAGAGACACTAAAAAACTAGTATAGCTTGACAATTTTAACATTTACTTATATAATGTTTAAGATTGCTAAAACTCATAACTAGGAGGTGTTAGAATGGCAGTACCTAAGAGAAGAACATCAAAAACAAGAAAAAATAAAAGAAGAGCTTCAGCTTACAGATTAAATAAATCAACTTATGTAGAGTGTCCAAATTGTCATGAACCAATGTTACCACATAGAGTTTGTCCAAGCTGTGGTTATCATAAAGGCAAAGAAGTTCTTGAGTTAAATTAAGATAGTGGTAACACTATCTTTTTTTAATATCAAAAATAAGGGGAAATTATGAAGATAATTATAGATACTTATGGAGTAGATGATGGAATAAAAATTCCAATAGAAGGTGCAATTAGCGCTTTAAAAGAAAAAGATTTTGTGCCAGTTTTTTCAGGAGATAAAGAAAAAATAGAAAAAATTATTGATGGAAGAATAAAATCCTACGAAATAATAGATGCTAAAGACAAAATTGAAAATAATGAAGATCCAGTAAAGGCCATTAGAAGAAAAAAAGATTCTACAATGGTTAAAGCTTTCGAAAAATTAAATGAAGATGGTTACGATGGATTAGTTTCTGCGGGCTCAACAGGAGCAATTCTTGCAAGCGGATTATTTATTTCTGGAAGAATTAAAGGAATAAAAAGAGCTTGCATTGCAACAAGCCTACCAACTTATGAAAATACAACTTTATTATTGGATACTGGGGCAAATATGGATTGCAAAGCAGAATTTTTAAAAGAATTTGCAATAATGGGAAGTGTTTTTGCAAAAAATGTACTTCATATAGAAAATCCTACAGTTTCACTTTTAAATGTTGGAATTGAAGAACACAAGGGCAACAAATTAGCAAAAGAAACTTATAAATTATTGGAAGAATCTTCAATAAATTTTAAAGGAAATATTGAAGCAAGAGATTTGTTTACTGGCAAGACTAATATAGTAATAGCTGATGGATTTGACGGAAATATTGCTATAAAAACTGCAGAAGGTGTAATTAGTCTTTTTAGTAAGGAAATTAAAGATGCAATTTACAAATCATTTTCAACAAAAATTGGGGGAGCCTTGATAAAAAATTCTTTAAAAGAAAATTTATCAAAATATAACTCAGATTCTATAGGAGGAGCTCCACTTTTGGGAGTAAACCAATATGTTTATAAGGCTCACGGCAATTCTAATGAAAAAGCATTTAGCTCAGCGATTTTAGGCCTAATCGATTATGTAAATACAAATACAATAGAAAAAATAAAAGGAGAATTAGAATGATAAGAGAAGAATTAATTGAATTAGTAAAAGAAAATTTAGATATTAATGAAGATGAAATTGATTTTGAAAAAGAAATCACAGAATATGACATAGATTCAATCGATATGCTTGATTTTATTATGGCAATTGAAGATAAGTATGACATAGAATTTTCTGATGACGAATTAGATGAAATCGAAAAATTTTCAGATGTAATATCTTTAATAGAAAGCAAAAATTAATGAAATTAAGTAAAGAAAGATTAGAAGAAATTGAAAAACTTGAAGAGAGTATAGGCTACACTTTTAAAAATAAAAATCTTATTGATGTAGCCCTTACTCACTCTTCTTATATTAATGAGAGCAAGGATGAAAATAAATCATCAAACGAAAGATTGGAATTTTTGGGAGATAGCATTCTTGATTTAATTGTAAGCGAAGAACTTTACAAAAATCACAAAACATATCCAGAAGGAAAATTAACAAAAATAAGATCAAGGATAGTTTGTACTTCATCTTTTTCAAAAGCAAGCGAAAAATTTAATTTATCTTCATATTTGTTGTTTGGAAAAGGAGAAGAAAGTCATAATGGTAGAGAAAAAAAATCTGTAAAAGCAGATACTTTTGAGGCTTTTTGTGCTGCAATTTATCTTGATGCAGGGTATGATTTTCTAAAAGATTTTTTAATGAAAAATTATTATGAAATTGTAAAAGAACTACTAGAAAATGACTTGCTTTTTATTGATTACAAAACAAAATTACAAGAATATTTTAACAAGACAAACAGAATAATTTTAAAATATAAACTTGTAAAAGAAGAAGGTCCAGAGCATAATAAAACATTTTATATGGAAGTTTCAGCCAAAAATAAAAAACTTAGCACTGGCAAGGGAAAAAATAAAAAAGAAGCAGAACAAATGGCAGCAAGAATCGCTTATAAGAAGTTGACAAATGAGTAAAAAAGAATATATAATACCAATTTTTATACCATTTTTGGGTTGTCCCCACGATTGTGCTTTTTGCAATCAAGTCAAAATTACAAATTATAAGGACAATATAAATAAAGAAAATACTATAAGGCAAATTAATCAATACTTATCATATTTTCCAAAAAATGAAAATCTTAAAGAAATTGCATTTTTTGGTGGCTCATTTACAGGTCTTGATGAAAAAGTAATGATTTCTTATCTTGAAATTGCACTTAATTATAAAAAGAAGGGAATTATTGATAGAATCAGATTATCCACAAGACCTGATTATATAAATAATTCTATTCTTGATATATTAAAAAAATATGAGGTTGATGTAATTGAACTTGGAATACAATCGCTTGATAATGAAATATTAAATGCAAATGAGAGAGGTCATAGTAAAGAAGATTCAATTATGGCAAGCAAATTAATAAAGGATTATGGTTTTAAATTAGGTCATCAAATCATGCCTGGTCTTTATAAGGATTCTTTTGATAAAGCTATCAAAACAGGATTAGAGTCTATAAAAATGAATCCTGATATGGTAAGAATATATCCAACTTTGGTTATAAAAGATACAAAACTTGAAAAATTATATAAGGAAGTTTTATATAAGCCTCTTAGCTTGGATGAAGCTATTGAAATATCTAGTAGGCTTTATATGATTTATTCATACAAAAAAATTCCAGTAATAAGAATAGGACTACAGCCAACAGAAAATATAAATGAAAAAAAAGATGTTGTTGCAGGGCCTTTTCATCCTTCAATTAGACAATTGGTTGAAACAAATATTCACAAAATTTATTTGGAAGAATTAATAAATAAGTATGGGCTAAAAAATAAGATAAAAATTCATATATCAAATAGAGAAATTTCAATAATAGCTGGAAATAAAAAAGCAAACAAAAATTATTTTTACAAAAAATATGGCTTGGTTATAAACTTTGAAAATGACGAAAATAATTTTATAGAGTATGAGTATAAAAAAATATCCTATGATATTGAAAATTTTATGAGAGAATTTGTAGAAAAAACTTACGGTGGTGATTTATATTAGATTAGAAAGTGTTGAACTTAAAGGATTTAAGTCCTTTGCTAATAGGACAAAAATAAAATTTGATAATCAAATAACTGCTGTAGTTGGTCCAAATGGTTCTGGGAAATCAAATATAGCAGATGCCATAAAATGGGTTTTAGGTGAACAATCAGTAAAATCTTTGAGAGGTAAGAAGATGGATGATGTAATCTTTCAAGGAGCTGATGACAAAAAACCTATGAATATGGCGGAAGTAAATCTTTCATTTAATAATAAAGATAGGGCCTTGTCTAGTGACTATGATCTTGTAAAAATTTCTAGAAGAATTTTTAGAAATGGCGACAATGAATATAGGTTAAATGGAAAAAGAGTAAGACTTAAAGATATAAAAGAATTATTTTTGGATACAGGTATTGGGAAAGAAGGATATTCTGTAATAGGTCAAGGAAGAATTGATGAAATTTTAAATTCATCAAATCAAGAAAGAAGAAATATTTTTGAAGAAGCAAGTGGAATTGCAACTCACAAATATAGAAGAGAAGAATCTCTAAAAAAATTATCTAAGGTTGATGAAGATCTTGAGATAATTCAAAGAGAATGGGACTACAAAAATAAGGATAAAAATAAGCTTGAAATTGAAGCGAAAAATTTTGAAAAATATACTGAAATTGAAAGTTTACTTAATGAAAAAGCTTATTTATTTTATGCAAATAAATCAAAGTCTTTAAACGAAAAAAATAAAGATTTAATTGAACAAATTAAAATTTTAAAAAATAATCAAGAAGAAAAAACTAGAGAATTTGATAAAATAAATGAATCATTATTGCCGATAGCAGAAAATATCAGAGATTTAGAAAATAAATATAAAAATCTTAACCAAAGTATTTTAGATAATGAAAAAAATATTGATAAGTACACTAATAAGATAAATCTTGATAGGCAAAAATTGTCTTATAATAAAAAAGATTTAGAAAGAAATAACAGTGATTTTAAATCTTATGATGAGAAATTTAAAAATTATGAGCTTTCACTAAAAAATCAAAAAGATAAGCTTGAAAATACGAAAAATGTAATAAGGAATTTAGAAGAAAAAAATAAAAAATTATCAGAGAAAAAAGATGAAAGTATTGCTTTATTATCTTCAATACAAAAAGAAATTGAAAGATTAAAAAAAGAAGGCGAAGATTTAAATAAATTAATATATGACTATGATATAGATCAAAAAACAAGAATAATTCTTGAAAAACAAAGATTTGAAAATAACAAGATAATCAATGAAAAAATTCAAGAATTAAATACTGATTTGTTAAAGCTTAGCAAAGATTTAAATGAATTGGAAAAAGAAAAAGAAAATCTTTCAAAAGATATTGAAGAAAAAAATACAAATCTTGAAAAGATAAAAGAAAAAATCATAAATGAAATAAATAAAAAAGATGATTTAGAAAAGGCAATCAACCAAAACAAACTTTCTTGCAAAGAAGAAATATCAAATTATAAGATACAAAAGTCTTTGATGGAAAGAAATGAAGGGTATTTTTATTCTGTTTCAGATTTTTTGAAAAAAACCAAAAATACAGAGATTGAAAAATTATATATAAATACCCTAGCAAATCTTATAACTGTAAAATCAGGATATGAAGAAATAATTGAAAATCTTATAGGTCAAGGGCTTCAAAATATTGTAACATGGTCAAAAAAAGATACTAGGGAGATAATTAATTTTGTAAATAAAAATAAGCTTGGCAGAATTACATTTTTACCTTTGGATTCAATAAAACAAAATAAAAAAGCTAGAGTTGAAGAAAAAGAAGTTATAGCTATGGCTTATGATTTGGTTAGTTATGATTCAAAACTTGAAAATATTATTAATCATTTTCTTTCTAATACAATTGTAGTAAAAAATATAGACGATGCCGTAAGCTTATCAAACAAAATTAAGGGATATAGGATAATTTCTTTAAATCTTGATTTAATTAATACTTGGGGTTCAATGGTTGCCGGAGTTAATAAGGCTAGAAAATCAAATATTAATATCCTAAATAGAAATAAAAAAATAAATGAAATAAAGTCTAGGATAAATAAATTAAGAAATGAAAGAAATGACTTATTAGAAAATTATAATTCTTTAAATATAGAATTAGAAGAAAATCAAAGATTAAGGCAAAAAAAAGAAGATGAATTAGTAAAAGCTAATGAAAATTTAATAGATATAAGGTCTATTTTTGACAAAAAAAATTATCAAAAGCAAAGTCTAATTCAAAGAATTGACGAGTTAAAAGAATCTTTGAATGAATCAAAAGAAGAAGAAAATTTCAAAGATATAGAAAAAATCAAATTAAAACTTTCAAATGTAAAAAAGGAAGATGAGATTTTAAAGGAAAAATTTATTGAAAATAGCAAACTAATAAATGATTTATCCAACGAAATATTTAAAAACAAAAATAGTATTGAAATAAATACAAGAGATTTAAATATTTTAGAAAATAGGATAAGTGAAGATGAAAATAGTCTTTTGAATTTGAAACAAAATATAGAATTCAATCAAAAAATGAAAAAATCCTTAGAAGAAAGTTTGATAAATTTAGAAAAAGAAATAAGTGCTTGTGAAAATAAAGTTGTAGATACAAAAGAAAAAGTAAAAGAAGACGAGAAAAATAAAATAAAGATTTCTATGGAAATTGATGAGAAGAAAAACTCTAATCATAAGTTATTATCTCTATCTAAAAATATAGAAAATGAATTAAATGAATATTCTATGAAAATAGTAAAGTTTAATTACAAACTTGAAGCTATAAGCAAGGATTTGAAAAATTTAGAAGATGAAATTAGACCATTTATTTCAAAATCGCTAGTAGATTTAAAAGAAAATAATTACGAAAATTCTTCAAAGCAAATTAAAAAGGAAGAATTATTTAATCTTCAAAAAAAATTGACGCAAGTCGGATTTTTCGATGAAAATTCCAAAGAAGATTTTGAAAAAGCCTACAAAGAATTTGAATTTTTAGATAAGCAAAAAATCGACCTTGAAAAGTCCAAAAAAGATATTGAAAAAATGATAAAAAAACTTGAAGAAGATATGAAAGATGAATTTATCAAAAATTTCAATATAATTGATGAAAAATTCCAAAGGATATTTAAGGAATTGTTTATGGGAGGAAAGTCAAAGCTAAGCCTTGATTCAAATGATTTATTAGATGCGGGAATTGATATATCCGCTTGCCCTCCAGGTAAAAGTACAAAAAATATAAGCTTATTATCTGGTGGAGAAAAATCACTAACGGCTGTAGCTTTATTATTTGCAATATTTGAAACAAATCCTGCTCCATTTTCTTTATTAGATGAGATTGATGCGGCTATGGACGAATCAAATATAAAAAGATATATAGATTATTTAAAATCCTTATCTGACAAAACTCAATTTATAATGATAACTCACAGACAAACTACCATGCAATTGGCAGAAAAAATTCATGGAGTCACAATTGGCGATGGTGGAATTTCAAAAATTTATTCAATAGATTTTGATGATGAAAAATAGAAGGAGAAAAAATGGCAATTAGAAATATAAGACAAGTTGGAGATCCTATTTTAAGAAAAACTTCAAAAGAAGTAAAAGAAGTTAACGATAGAATTAAAATTTTATTAGATGATATGGCAGAAACAATGTATAAGGCTGATGGAGTTGGACTTGCAGCACCACAAGTAGGACTTTTAAAAAGAGTTATAGTTGTGGATGTTAGAGATGAAGACGGTTTGATTAAACTTGTAAATCCAGAAATTATTGAAAAAGATGGAGAACAAGTTGGAGTTGAAGGATGTCTTTCGGTTCCAAATTTCAATGCAAATGTAAAAAGACCTGCCCATGTTGTTGTAAAATATTTAGACGAAAATGGAGATGAGAAAAAAATAGAAGCTGAAGGCCTAAAAGCTGTAGCTCTTTGCCATGAAATTGATCATTTAAATGGGATTTTATTTATAGATAATTATGAAGAGGAAGTTAAATTTGACGAATAAAATAAATATATGTTTTATGGGAAGTCCAAAGTTTTCACTAGAAACTTTGGATATTCTTAATAAAAACGAAAATATAAACCTAAGTTTAGTTGTAAGTGGAAAAGATAAAAAAAGAAATAGAAATAAATTTAAGCCAACAGTAGTTAAGCAATATGCTTTGGATAATAATATTGAAGTTGTTACTCCAGATAGTGTAAACACAGATGAATTTATAAATTTATTAAAAGAAAAAAATATTGATTATATAGTAGTAGTTGCTTTTGGTCAGTTGATAAAAGAAAAATTATTAGAAGAATATAAAAATAAAATAATCAACTTGCATCCATCATCTTTACCAAAATACAGAGGCTCTAGTCCAGTACAATTTAGCCTATTAAATGGTGACAAAAAAACTCATGCATCAGCCATGCTTATAGAAAAAGGAATGGATTCTGGAGATATTTTAAATCAAAAAGAAGTTGAAATAAAGGCTGAAGATGATTTTACATCTTTAAGTGAAAAACTATCAAAAATTGGAAGTGAAGTTATACTTGAGTCTGTATTAAATTATGATGAGTTTATGAAAAACAGAACAAAGCAAGATAATGACAAGGCAACTTTTACAAAAAAAATTACAAAAGAAATGGGAAAGATTGATTTTAATCAATCAAAAGAAGAAATAATAAATAAAATTAGAGCTTTTGTAGAATTTCCAAAAGCATATTTTTCATATAAAAATGAAAATGTAAAAATTTTAAAAGCAAGCTCAGTTGAAATTGAAAATCCAAAAATATCTTTTGTATATAAGGCTAACAAAAATGACAAAATTATTATTGGCTGTAAAAATGGCGGGATAAGAATTGAAAAAATTCAATTTCCAGGCAAAAAAGCTATGGATACAAAATCTTTTTTACTTGGAAATGATTTTGAAGAAGGAATTTATTTAGGATAATATGGAAGATTTTAAATTAATATTAGATGGACTTTATAGAATTTCCTACAAAAATGAAAAATCTACAGATATTATTAATGAAATAGCAAAAAAAGTAGAAGACATTTCCTATATAACAAAAAACATATATGGAGTTTTGGAAAATAAGTTATATCTTGAGTACATTTTGGCAAAATTGTCAAAAATAAAAGTGAAAAAATTGGACAAAAAAGTAAAACTTATTTTGTTAATTGGAATTTATAATATTCATTTTTTAGATAGAAAAAATTATGCAATAGTAAATGAATTAGTAAATATTACCAAAAAAGTTTCTTTTAAATCAAAATCTTTTGTAAATGCTATTTTAAGATCTTATATAAGAGATGAAAAAAATTTATCAAAAATAAATATAGAAAATGATGAAGAATTTAATTCGATAAAATATTCTATGCCTTTGTGGATTATAAAATATTTGAATGATTCATACGGGAAAGATTATACTCAAAAATTTTTAGAATCTTTGAATAAGGAAAGAAAATTATCTATAAGGATAAATAAAACAAAAATCACAAGAGAAAAATTAAAAAATCTTTTGGAAGATAAGGGATATATTGTAGAAGACTCTTTGATTTCAACTTTAAGCCTTGTAATTAAAAATCCTAAGTCTTTAGCAAGCACAGAAGAATTTAAAAAAGGATTTTTTACAATCCAATCAGAAGCTTCTATAAAAGTTTGTGAGATTCTTAATCCTAAAAAAAATTCAAATATTTTAGATATATGTGCAGCTCCAGGAACAAAGACATCTTTATTAGCTGAGCTTTGCGAAAATTCATCAAAAATAATCGCAAATGATATTTCTTTTAATAAATTATCAAAAATAAATGAAAATATTAAAAGATTAGGACTAAAAAATATAGAAATTACAAATTTTGATGCTAGTATTTTAAAGGAAGAATACAAAGAAAAATTTGATTATATTTTATGCGATTTGCCATGTTCTGGTCTTGGGGTTATGGATAGAAAACCAGAGATAAGATATAATAGGACTATGGAAGATGTTATTAGTCTTTCAAAACTTCAAAAAAATATTTTGGATAAGGCTTTTTTATATTTAAAAACAGGTGGGATTTTGGTATTTTCTACTTGTACAATTGGAAATATTGAAAATAAAGATAATTTCAATTATTTATCCAAGAAAAAAAGACTTAAAAATATAAAAATTAACGGAAAAGATTACTTGGAATTTAATAGTTTTGAAGATAAAACTGATGGATTTTTCTTAACAAAATTTGAAAAGATATGATTATGAAACAAACAATAAATGACAAAACTATCAAAGAATTAGAAGAAATTTTTTTAAATTTAGGATTTCAAAAATTTAGGGCAAAACAAGTTTTTAGGCAAATTCATGTAAATAAAATAAATGATTTTTTTAAAATGACTGATTTGTCAAAAGATATGAGGGAAAAATTAGATCAAATTTTCTATTTTCCAAAGATTAAAATTTTAAAAGAATTTAAATCTAACTTGGATAAAACAAAAAAATATTTATTTGAACTTGATGATAAAAATATTATTGAAGCTGTTTTTATGGAATACAATAATAGAAATACAATTTGTATTTCGTCACAAGTAGGATGCAAAATGGGATGCAAATTTTGTGCATCTACCAAAAATGGGCTTGAAAGATCTTTATTAGCATCTGAAATAATAGAAGAAATTTATCTTTTAGAAAGAGAAAATTCAGATATTAATAATATTGTTGTTATGGGAATAGGAGAGCCTTTAGACAATTTTTCAAATATAGAAAAATTTATTAAAATAATTACAGATGACAATGGAAGAAATTTATCTCACAGAGCAATAACAATTTCTACTGTAGGACTTGTTGATAAAATTTATAAGCTTGCAGATTTGGGATATGATATTAATTTGGCTGTTTCCCTACATTATGCTTTTGATAAAAAAAGAATGGAATATATGCCAAGTGCAAAAAAATATAAAATAAAAGATATTGTTAAAGCTTGTGATTATTATTTTGAAAAAACAAAAAGAAGAATTTCTTATGAATATGTTGTCATAGATGGGGTAAATAATTTAAAAGAAGACATTGATAAATTGGAGAAACTTTTTAAAGGTAAAAATATTCATATAAATCTTATTCCTTTAAATCCAATAGAAGAATTTAAATATTCAAAAACTAAGTCTAATGTAATGGATCAATTTCAAAAAAAATTATCAACTAGGGGTTTAAATGCAACTATAAGAAGATCAATGGGCTCAGATATTGATGCATCATGTGGACAACTTAGAAATAACTATGCGAGGTAGAAATGAAATTTAGTACTATTTCAAATATCGGCAAAGTAAGAAGCGAAAATCAGGATTATTATGGAAATCTTGATTTGGGAAATTATAGTTTTTTTATTGTAGCCGATGGTATGGGTGGATATAATGGAGGAGAAATTGCTTCAAAACTTGCAGCAAAATATTATTTAGAATATATAAAAAATTCTAATATTAAAGATTTTTCTTCTATTATTGACTTGCAAGAAGAAGCTTTACAAAATGCAAATGATAAAATTTTTTCTTTATCAAAATCATACGAAGAATATGCAAATATGGGAACAACTGTAGTTTGTGTTTGCATAGATTATGAAAAAAAATCTTATCATATAACACACATTGGAGATTCTCGATGCTACATATATTCAGATAAAAAATTACAACTTATAACTAGAGATCATTCTTTGGTAAATGATCTTATAGATTCAGGCTCTCTTACAGAAGATGAAGCAGAAAATTTTGCAAATAAGTCTACTATAACAAGAGCAGTTGGAGTAGGAAGTAAAATAAGACCAGATTCTAGGTCTTTGGATATGAAAGATAGTGATATAATGCTTATGGTTACTGACGGTTTGACAAATGAAGTTAGTGATGTAGAAATAGAAGCTATTATTGCCAATAATTCTACAGCTGATAAAATTTCATCAAGCCTAGTTGATTTGGCGATAAAAAATGGTGGACATGATAATATCACTGTAACTACAATTTTGATTTGAGGTAAGTATGGACAATATTATTTTAGGTAATAGGTATAAATTGCAAGATCTTATTGGTGTAGGAGGAATGGCAAAAGTTTATAAGGCGACTGATAGACTTCTACAAAGAGATGTAGCAATAAAAATTTTAAAAGATCAATATGCTGAAGATGAAGAATTTGTAAAGAAATTTTCTAATGAAGCTTTATCAGCAGCAAGACTTACACATGTAAATATTGTAAGTGTTTATGATATAGGCGAAGATTTAATTGAAGGCAAAAAAATTCATTATATAGTAATGGAATATGTTGAAGGAGAAACGCTAAAAGATAAAATTGATAGGGAAAAAAATCTATCTAATCATGATATAGTAGATTATTCAATTCAAATTGCCCAAGCACTTAATCAAGCTCATTCATCAAATATTATTCACAGAGATATAAAACCACAAAATATTTTGATGGATAAATATGGCTTATTAAAAGTTACAGATTTTGGGATAGCTAGAGTTTCTACAAATGCAACTATAACTTACACATCATCAATTTTGGGTACAGTTCATTATATTTCTCCAGAACAAGCCAAGGGCAAATTTGTTGATGAAAAATCAGATTTATATTCTCTTGGGGTTGTTATGTATGAAATGGCAACTGGTAAAGTTCCATTTGATGCGGATAATTCAGTTGGAATTGCAGTTATGCATATCCAAGATGAACCAGAAAGCCCAATCAAATTAAATGAAAATTTATCTCCAAGATTAAATGACATAATAATGAAACTTCTTCAAAAAGATCCACAAGAAAGATTTAAAAGTGCTAAAGAATTAATTAGGGCATTAGAAGATAATTCTTATGATATAGGATATTTCAAAAAAGAAGATACAGCAAAAATTCAAAAACCAAAAGATGAAATACAAGAAACATCTTTTATTCCTGTAGTTGAAAATAAAAAGAAAAAACAAAAACCAAAAAAAGAAGAAAATGAAGCTGTATATGTAACACCAACTGATGATTCGGATAAAAAATCTGAAAAAAAATCAAATAAAAGAAAGATTTTGCCATTTGTTTTGATGCTACTTGCAGTTATTGCGGCTGGATATTTTTATGCAAAATCAAAAGATTCAGACATGGTACAAGTGCCTACAGTTATAAATTTAAGTGAAGGAGAAGCTGTAGAAATTTTGGAAGAAAAAAATCTAAAGGCGAATGTATCTCGCTATGCAAATAGTTCTAATTACGAAAAAGGCAAGGTAATGGAACAAGATCCTAGTCCAAAAACAAAAGTTAAGAAAAACACAACTATAAATCTTGTTATAAGCCAAGGAAAAGAAGTTAAAGTTCCAAATCTTTCTGGCTTAACTTTAGATCAAGCTGAAGAAAAATTAAAAGAACATGATCTAGAATTGGGAAAAACAAATACAGAATATAGCGATAAGGTTGAAAAAGATAAAATTATTGAACAAGATCCTGAAAAAAATGAAAAAGTTCAAGCAGGTAGTGAAGTTGATGTTACAATAAGTTTGGGAAAAGAAGAACCTGAAGTTAAAAATGTAAAAGTTCCTTATTTTATAGGCTCATACGAAAAAGACGCAATCAATGTTGCAAAAGATGCAAATCTTACAGTTGAAAATATTTCTTATGAATATTCAGACGATTATAAAAAAGGAATTGTAATTGAACAATCTATTTCTGCTGGCACTCAAGTTGCTGAAGGCTCTAAAATTGATTTTGTTGTCTCAAATGGAAAAGATCCAAATAAAGATGACAGCAATGAAGAAAATCAAAATAAGCAAAAGCAAGTAAATGTAAAATTTACAATAAAAGGACCTCAAGATAAAGATAGTTTTAATGTGAAAGTTTACAAAATATCTGATAGTAACCAAAGAACAGATCTTTTATATAATGAAAATCATAGTTCATCAGAGCTTGATTCTAGTGGAAATATTAATTTAGATTTTAAATCTGTTGTAGGTACTAAAGTTGAGATTTTAGTAGATGATAAGTCTCAAGGAGTTTATGAAGTAAACAGATGATTGGTAAAATAATAAAATCACAAAAAGAAATATATTATGTTCTAACTGAACTTGATACTTTTATGTGCAAGGCTAGGGGAGTTTTTAGAAAAAAAAATATAAAACCTCTGGTTGGAGATAATGTAGAATTTGATGTTACAGAAAATTCTAAAGGCTATATTACAAAAATTTTAGATAGAAAAAATGAAATTAAAAGACCAAACATAGCAAATATTGACCAAATTTTATATTTTATTACTATAAAAAATCCTAGCCTTAATCTTTTTAATATTGATAAGTACCTAGCTATGTGTGAACATATAAATATTGATGTAGTAATAATAGTTTCCAAAAAAGATTTGGCAGATGAAAAAGATTTAGAATTTATAAAAATGTATGAAAAAATAGGTTATAAATTGGTTTTTATTGACAATTATAATGATTTTCCTAAAAATGAAATTTTAAAAATTTTGGATGGAAAAACTTCTGCTGTTTCTGGATCATCTGGTGTCGGCAAATCTACTTTTTTAAATAATCTTGTAGAAGATGAAATAGAAATCGGCACGATTTCAGAAAAATCTAAGAGAGGAAAAAATACAACTAGACATATTGAGATTTTTAATTTAGGAAAAAATACAAATATTTTTGATACACCTGGCTTTGATAGTTTTGATATTGATTTTATTGATGATGAAAAAGATTTAAAATATTGTTTTAAAGAATTTGATAATAATTCTTGTAAATTTAATAATTGTAATCATATCAATGAACCAAAGTGTAAAGTAAAAGATGATCTTTTAAAAGGATTTGTTGAAAAAACTAGGTATGAAAATTATTTGTTGTTGTTTGAAGAAATAAAAAAAAGGAGACAAACATGGTAGAGATAGCCCCATCACTTTTATCAGCAAATTTTTCTAATTTGCAAAAAGATTTAGACGAATTGAAAAAATCTAATATTAAATATCTTCATATTGATGTAATGGATGGGAAATTTGTCCCAAATATTTCTTTTGGTTTTCCTATAATAAAAGCGATTAGAAAAGATAATGATTTTGTTTTTGATACTCACTTGATGATTGAAGAGCCTATAAGATATATTGAAAATTTTAAAAAATGTGGATCTGATATAGTTACAATTCATTATGAAGCTTGCTCTAATTTGGATGAAACTATTGAAAAAATCAAATCTTTTGGTATGAAAGTTGGTCTTACTTTTAAACCAAAAACTGATATAAATAAAATTATTCCATATTTAGAAAAAATTGATTTGTGTCTTATTATGAGCGTTGAACCAGGTTTTGGCGGTCAATCTTTTATGGAAGATTCTTTAGAAAAAATCAAAAAAATCAGAGCACTTATCGATGAAAAAAATTTATCTTGCCTTATTGAAGTCGATGGGGGAATTAAAGATTTTAATTTAAAAAAAGTAATTGATGCAGGTGTTGATTTGGTTGTAAGTGGTTCTGATATTTTTTCTAATAATGAAAATTCAATTTCTAGACAAGTTGAAAAATATAAAAAAATAATAAATGAATAAAAAAATAAAAAATCTCTTTTGAAATTATTATTTTATAATTTCGAAAGAGATTTTTTTAATGAAAAAATAGTGCTTATAGCACTATAAAATTCTTATTAAGCTTTTTCTACTTTTCCGCTTTTTATACATTTAGTACAAACGTTGATTGTTTTTACGCTTCCATTAATTTTAGCTCTTAATTTATGAACGTTTGGTTTAAAGTTTCTATTTAGTCTTCTATGTGAGAAAGTAACTTTGTTACCAAATTTTGTACCTTTTCCACAGATATCACATTCTCTTGCCATACTTTACACCTCCAATGTCTTAGAAATATCTTAGTTATTATATCAAATTTATATTAAATTTTCAAATATAATCGCTACTTGCTATTATATAGAAAAACAGACAAAAAATCAAATAAGAGTATAATAAAAATAGATTTTAGTATGTAGTTAGCAAGGAGGCTTTATGGATTATAAGTCATTGTATGAAAATAAAGATTTTGGAATTATTAAATTTGATGGACAATTAAAAAATTATACAAATTTTGGCATTGGTGGAAAAGCTGATGTTTTGATAGAAGTAAAAGAAGAATATCAACTTGTAGATTTGATTAAGTTTAATAAAAAAAATAATATAGAAACAACTATAATTGGTAACGGAACAAATATTTTGGTTACGGATAAAGGAATTAGGGGTTGTGTTATAATTATTTCTAAAAATTATGACAGAATTTCTCTTGATGGAAATTTGTTGAGAGTAAGTGCAGGAGCTCTTCTTTCAAAGGCTAGTAAATTTTCTTTTGAAAATTCTTTAACTGGCATGGAAGAAGTTTCTGGAATTCCTGGAAGCGTTGGTGGAGCTGTTGCTATGAATGCAGGAGCCTATGGCGTTGAGATGAAAGATATAATTAAAAGTGTAAGATTAGTTTCTAAAACTGGGGAAATTTTAGAAGTTTCTAATGAGGATATGGATTTTTCTTATAGACATTCTAAGGTTTTTGATGATGATTTGGTTGTTTCTGAGGCGATTTTTGAATTAAAAAAAGATGATAAAGAAAAAATCTATGAAAAATATGAGGATTTTACAAATAGAAGGGTTACAAAACAACCTCTTGATAAAAAATCTGCAGGCTCTACTTTCAAAAGACCTGTAGGCTCTTTCGCATCAAAATTAATTGATGAATGTGGTTTGAAAGGTTATAGAAAAGGCGATTGTCAAGTTAGCGAAAAACATTGTGGATTTTTAATTAATAATGGCAATGCAAGTTATGAGGAAATGATTAATTTTATTGAGGAAGTTGCAAGTATTGTTTTTGAAAAAACTGGTTTTAAACTAGAAAGGGAAGTTAAAGTCATAGGAGAAAAATAGTGAAGGTAAAAATAATAACAGGACTTAGTGGCTCTGGAAAATCGACAGCTCTTAGAATTTTTGAAGATCTTGATTATTATGCTATGGATAATGTTCCTGCAAGACTTTTGGAAAGTTTTATAAAATTAAATAAACAGCAGGAAAAACCAATAGACAAGCTTGCTTGTGTTGTTGATTTTAGGTCTATAAAAGTTGATAAAAATTTGGTAGAAAATCTGGAAAATCTAAAAAAAATAAACGAAGATACTAAAATAATTTATCTTACAAGTCAAGATGAATCAATTTTAAAAAGATATAATGAACTAAGACGCCCTCATCCTTTGGGTTCTTTTGGAGATGTAAAAGATGGACTTATAAAGGAAAAAAGAGAATTGAAAAAAATTAAGGAAATGGCAGATATTATAATTGATACAAGCTCTTATAATAACAAGGATTTAAAAAAAGTTCTCCTTAATTTTTCTGAAAATAAAGAAAACTTTATTATAAATTTATTTTCTTTTGGATATAAAAATGGTCTTAGCCTTGATGTTGATGTAGTATTTGATTTGAGATTTTTGCCAAATCCTTTTTATATAAAAGATTTAAAGCACCTAAATGGTACTGACGAAAAACTGCAAGAATATCTTGATGGGTTTGAAATTGCAAATGACTTTAAAAATTTGGTGTATGAGAATTTGTTAAAGCTTATTCCATATTTTATAAAAGAGGGCAAAAACTCAATTTCTATTGGATTTGGTTGCACAGGAGGTCAACACAGGTCAGTTTATATGTGTGAAAAAATTTATGAAAAACTCAAGGATAGCGATTATATAGTTGTGAGAAAACACAGGGATAGGGAAAAATGGAAAAAATAAAATATTTAAAAATTTTACCATTTGAAAATATAAAAAATGCTAGAAACTTGGGAGGCTATCCAACCATTGATGGGGAAATTACTTCTTGGAACTCTTTTATTAGAAGTGCAAATCTTGATTCTTGTACAAAAAAGGATTTGGATTTATTGAAAGATTTAAATGTATCAACAATAATTGATTTAAGACGTGATGACGAAATCAAATATCATTATGAAAAAATCAAAATTTTAAAAGAAAAATTTTCCCATTACAATGTATCGCTTTCTCCAAGGCCAATGCGCCAAGAAGAAATCCAAAGATTAATAGAAAAAAAGGATACAATAGGAAAATCTTATATTACATTAATTGATAATTTTCCTGCTATAAAAAAGATTTTTGAAATAATGGCAAATGCTGATGGAAGTGTGCTTTTTCATTGCCAAGAAGGTAAAGATAGAACTGGAATTATTTCTATGATTTTATTTGGACTTGTAGGAGTTTTTAGGACAGATATTATGGCTGACTATGAAATTTCTTCTGCTAATTTGGGTTACGTAGATAGGTATGGACAAGATGAAAATGAAGCAGTTTTTAGGATAACTTCTCCATACAACATAAAAGAAGCCATGGAATATATAGAAAGAAAATATGGAACTTATGATGCATACTTAGAATATGCAGGTGTTGAAAAGAAAATTATAGAAAAAATTAAAGAAAAAATGATTGAATAGAGAGTGATTTGATGTCTTTTTCAAAAAGATGTAAAAAAGAAATATTAAAAAAAGAGCCTGATTATAAAGAGATTGATATGGAATTATTAGCCTACTTTTATTTTCAAGGCTCTATTAGGATAGTGAATAATTCTTACCAAATTTTATTTAAGGCTAGTGAGAACATAGAAGCAAGATATATTTACAAGATTATAAAAGAAAAATATACCTATTCTCCAGCTATGGAAATCCAAAATAAAAGAAAATTTTCAAAAGATAGGTCTTATGTTGTTTTGGTAGAAGATAGTGAAGTGGCAGATGAAATTTTAGCCCTTGCAGATTCTTATAGCTTATATGAATTTGAAAATTTTTATGAAAATATCAAAAGTAGGGATGAAAAAAAGATTATTTTAAAATTGGCATTTTTGCTTAAAGGCTCAATCAATGATCCCTATAGGGGCTATAATCTTGAAATAAATGTTCAACAAAAAGAAGAAGCACTTTTGATAGGAAAAATTATGGAAGAATTTTCTATAAATCCAAAATTAAATTTGAGAAATGATTCTTATTGTGTTTACATAAAAGATTCTGATAAAATTTCAGATTTTTTGGCTTTAATTGGAGCAAATAAATCACTTTTTGATTTAGAAAATGTAAGGGCAATGAAGTCTATTAGAAATGACATAAATAGGCAAACAAATTTCGACAAGGCAAATATTGATAGGACTGTAAAAGCAGCCTTTAGGCAAGTTGATGCAATAAATAAATTGAAAGAAAAAAATATTTTAGAAAATCAAGCAGAAGATTTGCAAAAAATTGCCGAATTAAGGCTTGCCTATCCTTATATTTCTCTTGAAGAATTGGGCAAAATGATGACGCCAGTCCTTTCAAAAGCTAAGGTTAATTACAGACTCCAAAAACTTATAAAACTTGCAGAAAGTGAGGAATGATGACAAATAATTTTACCCACCTCCACCTTCATACAGAATATTCACTTTTAGATGGTTTTACAAAAATTGATAAATTGATGGAAAAGCTAAAAGAATTTGGAATGGATTCTTGCGCAATAACAGATCATGGAAATATGTATGGGGTCATAGAATTTTATAAAAAATGCCAAGCTAATAATATCAAACCAATAATTGGCTGTGAAGTTTATATTTGTGAAAATGATTATAAAATAAAAACTCCCCAAAATAAAAGATATTACCATCTTATCCTTTTGGCAAAAAATAATAATGGCTATAAAAATCTTTTGAAAATTGTTTCAAAAGCTTACACACAAGGATATTATTACAAGCCAAGAATAGATTTTGAAGTTTTAAAAGAATACAAAGAAGATTTGATAGGTCTTTCGGCTTGCTTAAATGGAGAAATTAATCAAAGAATTTTAGAAAATGATATAGAAAAAGCATATTCTACAGCCGAAAAATATCTTGATTTATTTGGCAAAGAAAATTTTTATTTGGAAGTACAATATCACGGTTTAAAAGAACAAAAAAAAGTTAATGAAGTATTACTTCAAATTCACAAAGATTTGGCAATAGAATTAGTATGTACAAATGATGTTCATTATGTTGAAAAAAATGATGCCTTTTATCAAGATGTTTTATCATGTATCCAAACAGGTTCTTTATTAGAAGATGAAAATAGGATGAAAATGCCTGTTGATGAATTTTATCTAAAAGATTCTCAAATGATGGAAGAAATTTTTAAAGATTTTCCAAGAGCTTTTGAAAATACACAAAAAATTTCTGCTATGTGCAATGTTAGCCTAGAATTTCATAATCCCCACCTACCATATTTTACAAAACTTCCAAAAGATACAACAAATCTTGAATATCTAAAAATTCTAGTAAAAGAAGGTCTTATAAAAAAATACAAAAATTTAGATGAAAAAATTATAAAAAGAGCAAAAAAAGAAATCGACGTAATAAATAACATGGGTTATGTAGATTATTTTTTGATTGTTTGGGATTTTGTAAAATATGCCAAAGATAATAAGATTGCGGTAGGACCTGGTAGGGGATCAGCAGCAGGTTCAATTGTATCTTATGCTCTCGATATTACACAAATTGATCCTTTAAAATATGATTTGCTTTTTGAAAGATTTTTAAATCCAGAAAGAGTTTCAATGCCTGATATTGATATAGATTTTTGCTATGAAAATAGGGATAGGGTAGTTGAATATGTATATGAACTTTACGGACGAGATCATGTTTCGCAAATAGTAACTTTTGGTAGGATGCAGGCAAGAAATGCCATAAGAGATGTGGGAAGGGTTATGAATATTTCCTACAATAAGGTTGATAAAATAGCAAAATTAATTCCTCAAGCAATAGGAATGACAATCGATAAAGCTCTTGATTCTACTGAAAAGTTAGCTTACGAATATCAAAATGATGTTGAAACAAAAAGAATGATAGATACTGCAAGAAATATCGAAGCCTTACCAAGGCATACATCAATCCATGCAGCAGGAGTTGTTATAAGCAAGGAAATTTTAACAGATATTGTTCCACTTGCTTTATCAAACGATCAGATAGTTACCCAATTTAATATGACAGAAATTGAAGAATTGGGTTTGTTAAAGATGGATTTTTTGGGACTTAGAAATCTTACAGTAATTCAAGATACAATAAAGGATATAAAGAAAAATAAAGATATAGATATTGATCTTGGAGCAATTGATGAAAATAATCCAAAAGTAATAAGTCAATTTACCAAGGCTGAAACAGTTGGGATTTTTCAATTTGAATCAGCTGGTATGAGAAATTTTCTTAAAAATTTAAAACCAACAAGATTTGATGATTTGGTTGCGGCAAATTCACTTTTTAGACCAGGACCAATGGATCAAATTCCAAATTATATAAAAAACAAAATAAATCCACAAAATATATCCTACATAGATGATGCCCTAAAACCAATTCTTGAAGTAACTTATGGCATAATTGTATACCAAGAGCAAGTTATGCAAATTGTACAAAAACTTGCTGGATTTTCACTTGGGGAAGCTGACAATCTAAGACGAGCTATGAGCAAAAAGAAAATGAGCGTAATGGAAGCGAATAGGGAAATATTTGTTCATGGCAAGAAAAATCAAAATGGAGAATACGAAGTAAAAGGTTGTGTAAATAATGGTATTTCAGAAATTAATGCCAATAAGATATACGATGAAATGATTTCTTTTGCAAAATACGCCTTTAACAAATCTCACTCAGCGGCTTATTCCTTAGTAGCTATTCAAACTGCATTTTTGAAATATTATTTTAAAGAAGAATACATGGCAAATCTATTGACTTCAATTATGGGCAACTCTTCTAAAGTTTATTTATATATTTCAGAGGCAAAAAGACTTGGAATAAAAATTGTTCCACCAAATATAAATAAATCAAAAAGAAGATTTGTAGCAAGTGAAAATGAAATAGTATTTGGTCTTTCAGCTATAAAAAATGTTGGAGAAAATTTAATAGATTTAATTGTTAATTTAAGAAAAGAGAAAAATTTTAAAAGCTTTAAAGATTTTCTAGAAAGAATTGAGGCAAATGATCCAACAGTTTTAAATAAAAAAGCTTTGGAATCTCTTATAAAAGCTGGAGTTTTTGACTGTCTAGGATACAAAAGATCAGAGCTTATGGCAGTCCACGAAACAGCTCTCCAATCAATTCATGATAATGAGAAAGTGAATTTAAAAGGTCAAATGAATTTACTTGATTTTGACCAAAACAAAGAAGAAATAATTGATGACATAAAATTTCCGCCAGTTAATGAATATAAAAATAAGCAAAAATTAAAATTAGAAAAGGAAGTTTTAGGTTTTTATATTTCAGATCATCCCTTAAATTCTTTAGGAAATAATTTAAAAAATTATGTAAATTTTACAACGGAAATTTTAAATGAGCTAAGACCAGTAGATTTAGATAAATTTGACAATAAAAGTGTAAGGATGGCAGGAATTATTACAAATAAATCTGAAACCATGACAAAAAAAAGTACTTTAATGGCATTTTGTTCTTTGGAAGATATGTCTGGATCAATAGAAATGATAATTTTTCCAAATATTTATAAAGATGTAAAAAATATTATTGAAAATGATACACTTGTGATGGTTAGTGGAAATCTACAATCTAGTGATGATGAATTGAAATTGATTGTATCAAATATAAAAGAAATTGATGAAAATTCTTTTAAAAATTTGTATATAAAAATGGAATATGTAAGGTATAATAAAATACGAAAAGATCTAATGAGTAACCATGGTAGCACACCAGTGATAATTTATTTTTCTGACAAAAAAAAGACAGTCAAACTTGATAAAAGCTTGTGGATTGACCAAAATTCAGATATAATAAATTATCTGAAGTTGAAACTTGGGAAGGATAATGTTAAATTAATTTAAAGGAGAAACAATGAAAACAATAGGTATACTTACTAGTGGTGGCGATGCACCGGGAATGAATTCAGCGATTAGAGCTGCAGTAAGAACAGCCCTAAACAACGGAATGAGAGTCAAAGGAAT
The DNA here is from genome assembly GCF_001811125.1 of Anaerococcus sp. HMSC068A02. NCBI lineage: Bacteria > Bacillati > Bacillota > Tissierellia > Tissierellales > Peptoniphilaceae > Anaerococcus > Anaerococcus sp. HMSC068A02. Next base: position 69,804 of record NZ_KV803770.1, read on the forward strand.
AAGAAATGGATATGACGGGTTGATGAAAGGCGATATTTATGAAATGAATGTTTCATCGGTTGCCGATATTATCCATAAAGGTGGTACAATTCTTGGAACTGCAAGATCAACTGAGTTTAAAAATGCAGAAGGTCAAAAAAGAGGAGCTCAAATTCTTAAAGATTATGGAATCGAAGGACTAATCGTAATTGGTGGAGATGGTTCTTTTAAAGGAGCAAAGGCTCTTAGTGATTTGGGAATAAAAACCATAGGAATTCCGGGCACAATTGATAATGATATGGGCTATACAGATTTTACAATAGGATTTTTTACTGCAATTGAAACAGTAACTGATGCTATTGGGAAATTAAGAGATACTTCATCATCTCACGGAAGAGCAGTTGTAATAGAAGTTATGGGACGTAATTGTGGAGATTTAGCTTTATTTTCAGGACTTGCAGGTGGAGCAGAATCAATCATAGTTCCAGAACACAAATTCTCAATTGATGAAATAGTTGAAAAAGTAAATCATGGAAGAAAAAGAGGAAAATTACACCATCTTATAGTTCTTGCCGAAGGAGTTGGCAATCCATATACTGTTGCAAAAGAAGTTGAAGAAAGAAGTGGAGTTGAAACAAAAGTTACAGTTCTAGGCCACGTTCAAAGAGGAGGCTCTCCATCTTCAGCTGATAGATTATTAGGTTCTATTATGGGAGCAACAGCAGCAGAATTATTAAACGAAGAAAAAACAAATATAGCTTTGGGTTATACAAATGGAAAAATAAATCAAGTTAGCATAGATGAAGCAGTATCAATGAATTCTGATTTTAATGAAGATCTTTACAGACTTGCTAACAAATTATCTAAATAGGAATAAGTGGAGGATAAGTTATGAAACCAGATATATTAAAGAAAACCAAAATTGTATGTACAATAGGACCAGCTTCACAATCTCCAGAAGTTTTGGAGCAATTGATTAAAAATGGAATGAATGTTGCAAGATTAAATTTCTCACATGGATCTCATGAGGAACATCTTGAAAAAATTAAAACTATAAAAAGAATAAGAAGAAAATTAAATGTTCCTTTGGGACTTATGCTTGATACAAAAGGTCCAGAAATTAGAATTGGAAAATTTGAAGAAAAGGAATATTTCTTGAAACCAGATGATATTTTTACACTAACAACTAGAAATATTGTTGGAAACAAAGATATTGTATCAGTTTCATACGAAGGCTTACCACAAGATGTAGAAAAAGGCTCAATAATTTCAGTAGATGATGGTTTAATTCAACTTGAAGTAATTGAAATTAAAGATGGAACAGAAATAGTTTGTAGAGTACAAAATAATGGAGTAATTTCTAATAACAAAGGAGTAAATCTTCCAGGAAGAGTTACAAACCTACCATCAATCACACCAAAAGATGTGGATGATATTAAATTTGGAATTGAAAACGGCATTGACATGATAGCAGCATCTTTTGTTAGAAAAAAAGAAGACATTTATGATATAAGAAAAGTCCTTGAAGATCATGGCGGAGAAGATATTTTGATTATATCAAAAATAGAATCTCAAGAAGGTGTAGATAATGCTGATGAAATAATCGAAGCGAGCGATGGAATTATGGTTGCAAGAGGAGATTTGGGAGTAGAAATTAGAACAGAGCTTATACCTCTTGTGCAAAAAGAAATTATCAGAAAATGTAATAAGGCTGCAAAACCAGTAATTACAGCTACACAAATGCTAGATTCAATGCAAAGAAATCCAAGACCTACAAGAGCAGAAACAACTGACGTTGCAAATGCAATTATAGATGGAACAGATTGTGTAATGCTTTCAGGAGAAACAGCAGCAGGAAAATATCCAGTAGAAGCCGTTAAAACTATGAGAGATATTTGTATTACAACAGAATTATCAGACGATTTCGAAGAAAATATTTATCAAACAGAAATAGATAGAAAAATTACAACAACAAACGCAATTTCAAAATCAACTTGTACAATAGCAAGTCAATTGAGAGCAAAAGCTATAATTACTTGTACAGCATCAGGAAATACAGCAAAGGCAGTTTCTAAATTTAGACCAAGGACAAATATAATTGCATGTACAATAGATGAAAAAGTTGCAAGAAGATTGTCAGTGTCATGGGGAGTATATCCAATAATTGTAGATACAGCTTATGAAACAGACGAATTAATTGAAAGAGCAATAGTTGGAGCATTAAAAGAAAATTATGTACAAGAAGGAGATTTGACAGTTTTAACTGCAGGAATTCCACTTGGAGTTTCAGGAACATCAAATTTAATTAAAGTTCACGTAATAGGAGATATAATTGCAAACGGAACAGGAGTTGGAAACAAATCCGTTTCAGCAAAAGTTGTAGTTGGTTCAACAAAAGAAGAACTTGAAGGAAAATTTGAAGACGGCGATATAATCATTGCAAAATATACCGACAAAGATATAAACGAATTTATGGAAAGATCTTCAGGAGTTATTGCAGAAAATGGAGGACTAACAAGCCATACAGCAGTTGTAGCAATCCACTTTGGAATTCCAGCAATACTTGGAGTAAAAAACATTACAAACCTATTAGAAGATGGAGATACAATAACACTTGATCCACTTGGAGGAATAATCTACAAGGGAGAAGCAAAGGTATTATAATGGAAATAAAAAATATCAAAATAATTGATATTCTACAAGACGGTAGGGCAGTTGCAAAAACACAAAGCAAAACTGCCTTTATAGAAGGCGCAATTTACGGAGAAGTTTGCAATATAAAAGTAAATAATGAAAAAAAGAATTTCTTTGAAGCAGAAAAAACAAAAACTTTAGAGAAATCCCCCTACCTTAGAAAACCACCATGTCCATATTATTATGAATGTGGTGGTTGTTCTATTATGGATATAAATTATAAAAGTCAAATAAAATTAAAGAAAAATTTAATAAAAAATGCCCTATTAAAATCAGCAAAAATAAAAATTGATGATATAGAAATACTAGAAGGAGAAGAATTTGGATATAGAAATAAAATTAGGTTACAAATAAATAAGAACGGGAAACTTGCCTATAATAAAAAGTATTCCAATGACCTAGTAGAAATAAAAGATTGCCTTTTAGCAAAAGATTTAATAAGAAAAAATCTAGAAAAAATAGAAGAAATCACAAAAGAAATTACAAAAAAATATCCAGATAGCCTAGAAGAAATAACAATAAGAGCAAACGACAAAGAAATTCTTTTAAATATAAAAATTAAAGACGAAAAAATAATCCCATATATAAAAAATCAATACAAAAATTCAACTTATAACATAAACCTAATAAATAAAAAAGAAACAATAAATATTTCAGGCAAAAATCATCTTGTTTATAATCTTTTAGGGAAAAAATTTAAAATTACTATGAACGATTTTTACCAAGTAAATGATTATATGACAGAAAAATTATACAAAACAGCCAAAGATTTTCTAGGAGAAAATCAAAAAGTCCTAGATCTATTTTGTGGCTCAGCAACAAGCTCAATCGCCATAAACGATGACAATGTTGTAGGGATAGAAATAAACAAAAACGCCATAAAAGATGCAAAAGAAAACGCAAAAGAAAATGACCTAAAAGATTATAAATTCATAGCAAAAAATGCAAACTACATAGACGATAAATTTATAAAAAAAGAAAAAATAGACGCAATAGTAGTAGACCCACCAAGACGAGGATTAGATAAAGAGATAATAAAAACTATAGCAAAAACAAAAATAAAAAAAATAGTCTACATATCCTGCAACCCACAAACGCTAGCAAGAGATATAAAAAGATTCCAAGAAAAGGGATATAACTTAGAAAAAATCAAGGGATGTGATATGTTTTCAGAGACTATGCATGTGGAGACTATAGCGTTGATACAAAAGATGTAAATATAGAAATCCTGCATTTTAAGCAGTTTTATAAGCATTTTGTCTTCGATAAAGATGAAGAAGGATACATCAAAAAGACTCAAAAAAACTACATGGATGTAAGAGTTGTTTTGCAACTGGTATGAGGAAACACAAAAAATATAATTAACTCATTTTGTACTTTCTACAAGAGTAGCTTAAAAAGCTGCTCTTTTTTATTGAAGGGAGTAAGGAATTGTACATCCTTTTCAAAATACAAAACTCTCATAGCCAACTTTACATATTCGCTTTTATAACATATAATAAAAGCGTAAATGAGAGGAGGCGGACTATGAATACACTTAAAGAATATATACAAGAAAATTTAGTAATCACCAACAAAGAAGCAGAAGAACTTGGATATAGCAGGCATAATTTATCGGAATTAACAAAAAGCGGACAATTAGAAAGATTAAGACCAGGCCTATATCAATTAAAAGGAAAAGTAATAGACGATTTTATTTTAATATCATCAAACAGTAATCGAATTATATTTTCCCATCAAACAGCCCTATATCTACATGACCTATCAGATAGGACCCCAAATGTATTTCATATATCTGTACCCCAAGGCTACAATGCCAGCCATATCAAAAAGAGGTACGAAGATCTACAAGTTCACTATGTAAAAAAAGACCTATACGAAATTGGAAAGACAGAAATAAAATCACCACAAGGCAACCTTATTCCAGTTTACGATATAGATCGAACAATTTGCGATATCATAATCGAAAGAGAAAAAATAGATAAACAGATTTTTACAGAAGCCTTAAAAAGATACTTTAAATCAACAAATAAAAATCTAAGACGACTCATAAAATACAGTAGACTATTTAAAATAGAAGATGAAATTAGAAAATACATGGAGGTATTATCGTGATTAATATCGAGAGTATAAAGGGAAAGATAAGGAGCTTGGCAGAGAAGAAAAATCTAAAGTCGCAAGAAGTTCTTCAAATATATTTTTTCGAAAGATTTTTAGAAAGGCTATCTAAATCAAAGTACAAAAATAATTTTGTAATAAAGGGAGGATTCTTAATATCTTCCTTAATTGGTATTGAAAATAGAACAACTATGGACATGGACACAACCATAAAAGGCATAGCCCTAAAAGAAGAGAAAATAAAAGACATTGTAGAAGAAATTATAAATATCAATGTAGAAGATGGAATAAGATTTGAAATAAAAGACATCTCTTATATAAGAGAAGAAGATGAGTACGAAAACTTTAGAATTTCACTAATAGCAAATGTTGGGAAAACTAAAAACCCAATGAAACTAGACTTAACAACAGGAGATGCAATAACACCAAGGGAAATAGAATATACCTATCCCTGTATCTTTAGCAAAGAAAATATAAAAATAATGGCATACCCATTAGAAACAATTCTCGCAGAAAAATATGAAACCATAATCAGAAAAAATATAACAACAACACGAATGAGAGACTTTTATGATCTATACACCCTCTACAAACTAAAAAAAGATGATATAGATTATAAAATTTTAAAAGAAGCAATAGAAAGAATTTCCGACAAAAGAGTAAGTGATGAGATAATGCAAGACTATGACGAAATAATTGAAGGTATAAAAGAAGATTCATACCTAAGATCATTGTGGGAAGTATACCTCAATGAAAATAAGTATATTGGTGATCTGACCTTTGATAAGGTAGATGGTGTAGTTACAATTTTATCGAATAGAATTAGTGAGATGTAATTTAACAGACACTGTCTGGGAAATTGTAGAATTGAGAATGAGGAGTAGAATTAATATTCTTTTGTTTAATCTAAATGTTCTTTTAAAGAGAATGTTTTTATATTAAACGGACCTCTAATGGTATAATATAATAAATATTAGTTTTCAACGTTGAATACACAGAGAACTTTTAGCTATAGAAGATTATTCTAAAAAACTGATAGATTTGGATATGACAAATTTTGAGCTAATGCAAAATCGGAAGTTAGTATAAGTACTTTTATAAAATGAAGAATTTAAAAGATATAACTACGGATGTTTTGCTTAGGATATTTTATTTCTGGGATAGTTGTATTTAGGAAATAGTTGAATGCATTATGGAAAATAAATAGGAGTATTGGATATGTATTTATCAGAATTAAAAATTAAAAACTTTAGATGTTTTGATGATGGTGATTATGTAATTAAGTTTAATAATGGACTTAATGTTTTAGTTGGAGAGAATGATTCGGGTAAATCAGCAATAATAGATGCTATAAGATATGTACTAGGAACTACTGACATGAGCTGGAACAAATTAACTCCAGAAGATTTTTATAACGAAGACACGTCTTTAGAAATTGATATAGTATGCAAATTTCAAGGTTTAAATATAGAGGAAAGGTCAGCATTCTTAGAATGCCTTACTTACGAGGGAGAAAATGAAAAAAATGAATGTTTATATATAAATTGGAAAGCTAGGTATTTAAATACATATAATCCACCTAGAGCTTTAACTAGAATTACAACAGGATATAGTGGATCTGGAAATAATATTTCTCAAGAAGCTAGAGAACTGTTGAGGACAACTTATTTACATGCTTTAAGAGATGCTTATAGCGAAATGCGTTCTGGAAAAAATTCGAGGTTATCGAGAGTTATGCAAAATATTTCAAGTATCGATACTGGAAACGATAGTTATAATTATGGTGATAATTTAGATAAACTTTCTTTATTAGGAATTGCAAATTTATCAAATTATTTATTATCTAATCATAAAGCTTTGAGAGAAATTAATTTAGAAATGACTAAAATTATAAAAGAAAAAATGTTACTTGAAACTGATACCTTTAATACTACGCTGGAAGTTGCTGGATCAAATTTAAATGACAAAAGAAAAGTAATGTCATTACTAGAAAAATTAGATTTGGCAGTTGATAAAGATAGTAGTAGTTTAATGGGAAAAGTTGGTTTAGGAACTAGTAATTTGATGAGTATGGCTTGTGAACTTCTGTTACATAAAGATTCAAAGAATAATAATAAACCATGTTTTTTATTGATTGAAGAACCAGAAGCGCATATTCATGCTCAAAGGCAATTAAAATTAATTCAGTCTCTTGAAGATGATTCTGAAACTAATAATATACAAGTGATAATGACGACCCATTCACCTTTGCTAGCATCTGTTATAAAGCTATCAAATATTATTATTGTTAAAAAGGGAAGAACGTACTCATTATCAAAAGAATATACTAATTTATGTGAAGATGATTACGTTTATTTAGAAAAATATTTAGACGCAACAAAATCCAATCTTTTTTTTGCAAGAAGTGTAGTGATTGTTGAAGGACCAGGAGAAGCTCTGTTATTACCAACTATAGCAAAGTTACTGGGTTGTAGCTTTACTAATTATGGTGTTTCTTTAATTGATGTTCGAAGTACGGGTTTAAGAAGATATGCAAGAATTTTTCAAAGGCAAAATGATAAAGAATTATTGGATATTCATGTTTCTTGCATTACAGATAGAGATATTATGCCTGATTGTGCTCCACATATTTGTATAAATGAAAACTTCAATAATATTGAAAATTGGCCGGACAAGAAGATACGTAATTGGAGAGTAGAATCTGATTTTTCAGATGATGAAAAATGTAGATATTTATCGAATATAGAATCTAAAGCAAGTGGTCAAAGTGTTAAAACTTTTATTTCAGAACATTGGACTTTAGAGTATGATTTTGCATATGAAGGATTGCAAGATAAGAAAATGACTAAAATATTAACAACCTCTCTTATTAATGTGAGTTATAAGCCAATAAACAGAGATGTAAAAAATAAAGAGCTAAATAATATGCTTAATAGTTATAAAACAATAGAGGAAAAGGCTTCATATTTTTACAGTTATTTTACTTCAAAAAAAGCATCTAAAGCAGATTTTGCGCAAGAACTTTCAATAAATTTAGAAAAAGAATATTCAGATAAAGATAGTAATGAAATTGCAAGAGTAATTCCTAAATATCTGATAGAAGCAATAAAATATGTTACAAATGGAGCAAAGTATGAGAAGTATATTAAATGATTTGGAAATAACATCTCAAGACATTGAATGGATTACAAGAGTAATTGGTAACAAAATAAAGTTTGACGAATCAAGGATTGAAATAATTAAAAATATGCAATCTGTTGATATACAAGCATTTCCAGGAAGTGGAAAAACAACAATATTGATTTCAAAATTAGCAATACTTGCTAAAAAATGGAAATATTCAACGCGTGGTATTTGTGTATTATCACATACTAATGTAGCAAGAGAAGAGATAGAACGGAGGTTAGGAAATACAGAAGTAGGTCAAAAAATTTTATTGTACCCACACTTTATAGGAACTTTTCATTCTTTTTTTGATACTTTTGTCACTATACCATGGTTAAAATCAAGCGGATATAAAATAAACATTATTGATAGTGAAATGGTGACGAGGTATAGATGGAAAAAGATTCCGTATAAAACTAAATTGTATTTACAAAAACAGTATAAAAATGAAAAGATATGCGAGTACAAAGGCGATATTGGTAAAATAGATTGGGATAAGAATGGAAAAACGAAAGAAATTATTCTATCTATTATTGAAGATACTCAAAAAGATGGATACTTTACATTTGGAGAAATGTTACTTTTTGCTAAAAAAATATTGAATGAAAATAGAAATATTGCGAAATCAATGCAGCATAGGTTTCCTATTTTATTTATCGATGAAGCACAAGATACAGATGAGTCTCAATGGGAGCTATTAAATATGACATTTGGGAATGATTCTAATGTTGTTATGCAATGTTATGGTGATATGAATCAGGCTATATATAACAGTGTATCTATTAAGAACAATTCTAATTATTTCCCTAGAAATGCTCCACTATTATTGAAAGAAAGTAAGAGATTCAATCATAAAATCGCAGAATTAGCTAATTCAGTAGCAGTATCGGAAGAAAGAATGAGTGGGACTGATAATGATTTTTCTGATAGTATAAAAAATACTATATTTCTATTTGAAAAAGATAGTATTAATAAAGTTATTGATGAATTTGGGAGATTGGTTTTAAATTCTTTTACAGACGATGAGATAAAACAATACGATAAAGATGGAATACATGTAATAGGTATGATACATGATAAAAAAGAAGAAACAACAGAAAAGCAATTTCCAAAAGGTATATATGATTATTGGACAGATTATAGATTTTGCTCGGATAATAAATATAAAAATCCCAATTATATAATTACTTATCTTAGAAGAGGAAATAAAGCATTTAATTATTCTGGAGAAAATGAAGAACGAATAGAATATATATGTAAAGGAATCGTAAAACTAATAAACAATATAAATGGTACTATCAAAATATACGATAAAGGGAACTTATTTAATTCAATGCTAAAGGAATTACAAGAAGACAAAACAAAAATATTTAGAAATAAGATGTTGGATTTGATAAGTTGTATCAATGATTTATCAGAAGGCAACTGGGCAAATATATTAAATAAAATTCAGAGTATAATTAATTTGTTTTTTGATCAAGAAAAAAGTATTGAAGGGCTTGAATGTGTTAAATGGGTTGAAGATGAGATTGATATAAAAAATGAAAAAAATGTTATATATAAATACGTTGACAATGAAAAGAATAGAAGTGTAGATATGATATTTGGTAGTATTCACTCGGTAAAAGGGAAAACGCATTTAGCCACACTTGTTGTTGAAACATATATGAGAAAACATAATATAAAGTCAATAAACAATTATTTATATGGAGGAAAATCTAATATTAATAAAACTATGGAGAAAAGATTAAAATGTCAATATGTTGCATTGTCAAGAGCCAGAGGATTGGTTTGTATGGCTATCCCAAATGATTCTATAAATAACGATATTAAAGACGGATTACAAAAGGATGGATGGAATATAGTTAATGTATAAATAAATGGATTTTTAATTCTATATAAATTTAGAGAATTTCTAATAATTCTGTTGTAGTTAATCGTTAATTCGGCGAAGTAAACTCTTTTATGAGAGCATTCTTTTTTTATTTTTCATAAATCTATTTGCCATTTTATTCTCCTTTATA
>NZ_KV803771.1:0-64470 GCF_001811125.1 Anaerococcus sp. HMSC068A02
AAAGGAACAAAAGAAGTAGGCGAAGCTTACGTGATGGTAATAGTGAAAAAAGCTGTTAAAAAAGAAAATAGTCAAGATAAATCTTCTAGCAAAAAGGCTATAAAGAAAAAGGAAAATTCTAAAAATAAAATAGAGGAAAAACCTTCTTTAAAACCTTCTGTAAATGAGAAAAAATATCCTGATAAAAATGAATCGAATAAAGATTCTGGTAATAAAGAGTTAGAAAAAACTGAAAAAGAAAATAGTGAAAATGAAAAAGATTCTCTCAAAATTCAAAGCACAAAAAACTCTCAATTGCCCCCTTTAGAAAAAAATAAAGAGGAAATTATCATTGATGAAAGTAAAAATCCTACACAAAAGGAACAATAAGCTTATGAAAATAGAAAGGAGAATAAGATGACTTTAATTACTGGAATTTTGTTTACTATAATTTTTTATAGTTTAACTAAGGATTTGATTAAAAAATATCCTGTCATATTTTATCTAGGAATATATGCTTGGACAGGATTTGTAGTTTATTATTATAATATGGGCTTTGATAGAAATTTCCCTACTTGGTTTAATGAATATTTTATGAAGATATTTTCAAGGGGGATATTTGCTACAGCTTCATTTATGATAGTAATGTTTTTAGGAACTATTACAAAACATAATGATTTTTCAAAAAAATTGATGGCAATTCGTGGAGAAATGTCTATAATGGCAAGCTTATTAGTTTTTAGCCACAATATAATATTTGGTTTGCGTTATTTCCCAATTCTTTTTACAAATCCTAGCTCTATGCCTCAAAGACAATTAATAGCATCAATAATAACAATATTTTTATTGTTGATGCTGATTCCTCTTTTTGTAACTTCTTTTAAGACAGTTCGTCGCAAAATGAAAGCTAAAAGTTGGAAAAATTTGCAAAAAATGGCATATCCATTTTTCATAGGAATATATGTCCACGTTATGGTGTTATATTCTTCGAATTGGAAAGAAAATATGGTAGGAGTGGTTATATATACGCTTATATATTTGGCTTATATAATCCTAAGATTAAGAAAAAGAAGTATAAAAATGCAAAAATCATTGGCAAAATAAAAATAAAAAATCCTCAAAATGAATTTAATTTCATTTGAGGATTTTTTTTTCCTTATTTTATTTGGCATTTAATGAAAATTCTGCAAATTTTTCAAAGTTTCCATCACTTTCTTTTCCAGAATTTTCACTAATTTTTGAACGACTTAGGGTAAAATTAAAATTTCTTCCGTCTTTTATTTCATCTAGGCTTAGGTCTGAGAAATAATTGTTGAAAATAAAAGTTGTTGAATTTTCATCTGCAACTCTTTCATCTAAAGAAATTTTATTTCCTTTTTCGTCAACTCCTTTTAGTTCATAAACATAGGCTTGATCGAGATTTTTTATTGTTGCTGTAAGAGTAATTGGATTTATTTTCATCAATGAAATCGTGGCGTTTGTTCCTTTTATTTTTAAATTTTCAGCGAAAATTTTGTTGTCTTCGTTTATTGTATTCATTGGGGATTCTATTGAAATTATTTGGCTTTTATTTGCATCTGCAAAATATAAATCTATGCTCGCCTTATCTTTTTTTGGAAAAGATTTGTCAAAACTTATCATAAGATTTTCTGATGATGTTTTTTTATCTTCTAATAGGCCTTCTCCTCCTGATGAGCCAATAGCTTTATAAGTTTTTCCATCAACTACCACCTTATACAAATATGAATTGTTTTTTGTAGTTTCCTCTAAATTTTTTCCATTTCTTAGGGTATTTATAAATATTTTATTATCTTCAAAGGCTATATTTCCTATCACAAATGAATCTTCTCCAACTGTTACTGGTTTATTAATTTCTACCATATATTTGTAGGAATCAGGACTTGCACCAAAGGCTTCCATCATAGTTACTTTTATGTCTGTTGTAAATTTTGAAACTTCTGCTTTTACAATTGGAATATTAAGTCCAGCTACTAGGATTAAAGCAATTGCTATTGGCAAAAATTTTTTTGATTTTTGATTTTTTTTGTAGGATTTTGCAGTTTTTATTAATTTTTCTTTTTCAAAGTCGTTTAATTCGATTTTTTCAATTTCAAAATCCATATCATTTATTTTGTCATAGATATTTTTCATAATTTGCTCCTTAAAGTTTTTTTGGCACGGCTTACTTTGTTGTAGAGTCTGTCTTTTGGAATTTTTGTGATTTTTTCTAAATCATCGTAGGAATATCCTTCTATAAATAATTTTTTAAAAATCTCCCTGTCTTTTTTTGACAACATTTCAAGAATTTTTTCGCTTTCATCATAATTTTCTAAATTTTTATCATAAATAAAACCAGAAACATCATCAAGATCAAGGCAGTCGTGTTTTGCTTCTTTTCTAATGGCATCAATTGCCTTGTATTTGGCAACTCCTGCACACCAATTTTTAAAAGATGACCTAGTAGGATCATAAGAATTTATATTATCCCAAATTCCAAGGAGAGCATCGTTTAAAATTTCGTCTAAAATATTTCTTCTATTTCCTATGGTTTTTACAATAACTCCTTTTAATATAGGTCCATAAAGGTTAATGAATTCAATCAAATATTTTTCATCTTTGTTTTTAATTCCTTTTATTAAATTTTTATCATCCATTATTTCCTCCTTTGCCTATATATTCGTGTAAAGTTGAGCAAATCTATCCTTATTTTAAATTATATCTTTAATTTTTTATAAAAAAACCATCCCGATTTTTTCGAGATGGTTTATAGGTCTTAAAATTTTATTTAAATAAAAGATTAATATCAAAATCTTTTTCTATCATTTTATTATCTAGCATGAATTTTTTGGTTCTTTCAAAGCCTTTTTTATCTTCTTCTGTAATTTTTGTTGAAAAATCGTACATTGGATACATATAATCGTAGGCTTTATCGTCAAGGTCTAATTCTTTTTTTACAATTTCTTTTGTTTGGTCTTTATTTTTTTCCATAAATTCTGCTATTTCTTTTTGGGCATCATTTATTGCTTTTATTACATCTGGATGATCTTTGGCAAATTTTTCTGAGCTTGCCACACAAATTATAGCATCTATTAAATCTTCTCCGTTTGTAATTTCATAAAGTCCTGCTTCTTTTGCCTTATAAGCTGCAGGTCCTCCCAAAAGTGCTACGTCTAAATTTCCTGAATCAAGGGCAGCTGCTGCATCTGGAATTGACATATTTGAAAATTCTACGTCTTTTTCGCTCATTTTTTCTTTTTCTAAATATGCTAAAAGTTCTTGGTGTAAGTTTGTTCCTGCAGGGCCTCCGATTTTTTTGCCCTTTAAATCTGATGGATTTTTTATTGAATCATCTTTTGCAAAAAGTGAAAATGCCTTTGGTGCTTTTGAATACATATTTAAAACTTTCAAATCTTGACCATTTGCTTTTGCAAGAATTGCAGAAGAACCACCAAGTCCATAAAGCAAATCAACATCTCCGCTTGCAAGAGCAGCTGTTTGGTCTGCGCCACTTGTGATTTCCTTGTAATTAATTTTTACATTTGGAAGATGTTTTGCAAAAATTTCCTTATTTTTTTCGATAATTGATGGAACATTTAAAGGCGATGTTACATAAGTCACATTTAATTCGTCGATTGATAATTTTTCCTTGGTATTTGATGAAGGATTTGACATATTAGCATTTGAAATATTTTCGTTTGATGCATTGTCTTTGTTTGAGCATGATGTAATCGCAAAAACTAAGGCAAAAATTGATAAAATTTTTAAAAATTTATTTTTCATTTTCTTCTCCTATTATTTTTTTAAAATTTTCTCTCAAAGTTTCCTTGGAGATTTTTTTATCTTCAAGATTAAAATCAGAAACTATTTTCCCCTTTTTCATTACTATAATTCTTTGACCTAAATTGAGAGCTTCTTCAAGATCGTGGCTTACAAATAAAAATCCAGAATCTTTGATTTTCATATAAGAAATTAATTCTTTTTCAAGCCTTTCTTTGCTAATCTCATCAACAGATGCAAAAGGCTCATCCAAAAGCATAAAATTATTTGGAAAAATAAGAGCGCGAGCAAGGGAAACTCTTGCTTTCATACCTCCAGAAAGCTGAGAAGGGTAGGCGTTTTCAAAGCCTTCAAGGCCAATTATTTTAATCCACTTTTTGCAAAGATTTTCATTTTGATTTGAAAATAGAATATTTTCTTTGACATTTAGCCATGGCAAAAGCCTTGGATTTTGAAAAACTATGGAAGTTTTTATATCATTTTTAATAATTTTTCCAGAGTCAATTTCCAAAAGCCCGCCAATAGCCTTGATTAAAGTTGATTTTCCACAACCAGAAGGGCCTATTAGGATATTTCTTTTTTGGGGATTTAAAGTTAAATTTATTTTATCCAAAGCCTTTATATTTTTATCGTCGATATTATAAGTTTTACAGAGGTCAATTAGACTTATACCATTCATTTTTAAGATCTCCCTTCAAAAAAAAGCTTGCAAATTTAACAAAAATTTTGTCAGAAATCATTCCAACAAAGCCTATTAGAAAAATCCCAACAAGAACTTTATCAGTCCTAGACATAAGCCTTGAAAAATTTATAAGATAACCAAGGCCTTTTGATGCGGCTATCATTTCCGCTGCAATAATTGACCTATAAGCATAGCCAAGACTAATTCTTGCGCCAACAAAAATATCTTTCAAACTTGATGGCAGGATAATTTTTTTAAAAATTTCCTTATTGTTATAAGAAAAAGCACGGGCCATTTCAATTAAATCAGGCTCTGCTACCATAAAACCCTTTTGAATATTTAAAAAAATAGGAAAAAATGACGCCAAAAAAACTATGGCGATTTTGCTGATTTCTCCAATTCCAAGCCACAAAATCAAGAGGGGAACAAGACCAAGAGGCGGAATACTCTTAAAAAAATTCAAAATATTTGAAAAATATGGGTAGGTTTTAGGTTTTAAATAAAAAATCAAAGCCAAAAAAAAGCTTACAAGAAAAGCCAAAAAATATCCAACAAATACTCTAAAAAGGCTTGCAAAAAGATTAGCAAAAATCGAACCATCAACAAGCATAGCACAAAAAGTTTCAAAAACTTTAAAAGGCCCAGGCAAATAAATTGGCGAAAAAAATCCGATTTTATAAATAAATTGCCAAAAAATCAAAATAAGTATAAGTATTGAAAGATTTTTAAAATTAAAGTTAAATTTTTTCATAGAAACTCCCCTAATATTTTACCAGAAAATGAGAAAGTTTATCAATAATTATTTGGAAAAAATTGTAAGATTATTGATGTTTTTTAAAAATTAATATCATTCATTATCAAAAAAAAGTAAAGAAAAAACCCGTACCGACTAATAATCGATATGGGTTAAGTTTCATTTAGTTTATTTATGAAAAATTATCATAAAATTCTCTTATTCAAATTTCAAAGAATTTATAATATTTTCATTTAAAAGTTGGGTTTTATTTGTATTTTTCAATGGACCTGCAAGGATAATATTTACAAAATAATCTTTGGTTTCAAAGGCTATTTTTTCTCCTTCTAGTGAAAATTGCTCGGTATAAATTCTTACTTTTGATTTTAAAAACAATTTTTCTTTTACCATTTCTTCTTTTACTTCTCCCATTGGGCTTATAAAAGCTGGTGGAATTTGACTGCCCTGACTTTGGGCAAAAGAATTTTTCAAATCAATTGCCTTATCTTTTTTTATTTTTGAAATTATAATTTGATTTATTGTTTTTCCTGAAACTTGATTTTCATAAACGGTCAAAGCGTCGCTTTCTTGAATATTTTTCATATCTTGAGGAATATTAAAGGAAAAATCTCCCATATCAATTTTTTCTGTTGCGTAAAGATTTATATATTTGTCAAAAGATTTGAATGATTTGGCAACCATATTGAAATCTTCGCTTTCTGGATAGGTTGTCGACAATAAATCTGCCATTATATAAGGAGAGGCTTGGGATTTTTCCTTATCTTCTACAATTTGAAATTGAATAATATTTGTAGGCGTTGCCATAAATATATTTGTGTAAGAAAATTGATTATCTTCAACAATTGAATAATAAGTTTTCTTATAATCGCTTTCAAGTCCTACAGGTTTTTGAACTACATTTGCATTTTCAATTTCCGAATTATATGTTTCTTTGTCAGAAATTTTATAAAGCTCATTTTTTATTTCGTCTTCTGATTTTTTTCCTTCTTCTAATAATTTTTTTATATTAATTGAAATATCATAATCATCAGATTTTGGAAAATCAATCACATAGGTATTTTTATTAGAAGTATTAGAATAAACTTTGCACCTGTTTGGTATCCTTATATTAAAAGCTTCCAAGAAAATATTTTTGTCGTAATCAAGATTTTTAAGCTCATCTTTTGTATAAGGCTCATTGGAAGAAGTGGAAATATCATTTGGATAATCTCCCATCATTCTTTCAACGAACAAGGAATTATCTCTTTGAAATCCTTCAATATTTTCGTGCTTATATTCTAATCTTTTCTTTTTTTCTTTTTCGCTTGAAATACTATTTGCTGATATTTTTTCTTTTATTGTGCTGTCATTAGATTTATTTATACTTTCATCGAAATTTATGCAAGATGAAAAAAGTAATATAAATAAAACAATCAAAATTTTTTTCATACGATCTCCAAATTTTATTTTACCTATTGATTATATCATAAATCCTTAAAAATTAAACAAATAAAAAGATTTTTACAAAAAATTAAAAATTTTAAAAAGGTCTTTAAAAAAGTTCCACTTCTTGGTATGATAAAAATATAGGAAATGGTTTATTTCCTATTGACTTTAACAAGAGAATTTAAAGGAGAAAAAATGAATAGAGATTTAGGTATCAACTTATGTAGAGTAACAGAGGCAGCAGCTCTTGCAAGCGGAAAATATTTAGGCAAGGGTAAGAAAAACGATTCTGACAATATTGCAGTAGACCAAATGAGAGCAATGTTTAATTATTTGGGAATAAACGGCAGGGTTGTAATCGGAGAAGGGGAAATCGACGAAGCTCCTATGTTATATATAGGTGAAGAAATTGGCGATATGAGCCAAGATGATGTTGTAGATATAGCTGTAGACCCAATAGATGGAACAGCATCTCTTGCAAATGGAACTAGCAATTCAATCTCAGTAATTGCAGTTGCACCACAAGGTTGCTTACTAAATGCTCCAGATGTTTATATGAATAAAATTGCCACAGGAAGCAAGGCAAAAGGCGTAATAGATATAAAAAAATCAACCAAAGAAAATATAGAAAATGTAGCAAAAGCTTTGAACAAAAAAGTTTCAGATATTACAGTTTCAGTTTTGCACAGACCAAGACACGAAAAATTAGTTGAAGAAATAAGAGAAGCAGGGGCTAGAATTTCTATGGTAGAAGACGGTGATGTTTTGACAGCCATAGCCACAGAATTATCAGATGGAAAAATTGATTTGATAATGGGTATAGGCGGAGCACCAGAAGGTGTTATAGCAGCCGCAGCCCTTAAATGTTTGGGAGGAGATTTCCAAGGAGTATTTGCCCCATCAGATTCAAAACAAGTAAAAAGATGCCTAAAAATGGGAGTAGATTTCGACAAAGTTTACACAATAGACGATTTGGTAAAAGGCGATGACGTATTATTTGCAGCAACAGGAATAACCGATGGAACTTTTCTAAAAGGCGTATCCTACACAAAAAATAATATGGCAAAAACCCAATCACTATTATTAAGACTTCCATCAGGAACAATTAGATACATTGACTCTGTCCACAAACTAAATCAAAAACTAGACCAAAAATAAAGACAAAAACGACAAGCTTATAAAAATAAGAAGGATAGATTTTAAAATAAATTGAGATTTCTTGGGGATTATGTAAGTTTTATTTAAAAAAAATAGACTCATAATCCCCAAAAAAATGCACAAAATTTTGGATAAAACAAAATCCTTAATTATTAAATAATTAAAAGCCATAGAAAAATATGTAAAAACAAACAAAGAAAAGTACAGAGCTTTTCTATTATTTTTTATTATATTGAAAATTTTTTTATTAAAAATTTTTGATTTATTAAAAGATTTCATAAAAACTCCTCAAAGTTATTGATAACTGTTATCAATTTTATTATATAAAATCAGAAATTTTTGTCAACAAAGTACATAAAAAAAATAAATTTTTAAAATAGAATAAAAAACAAAGCAAAATTTTATAGAAAATTTTAAATTCAAAAGAATGTATTTAAAAAATTATTTGAAAATAATTATTTAATCTTTTCGAATTTTTCTATAAAAATTGATTAAAATGGGTAATATACATCTATATGGTCAATATGCTATAATTAAACTATATATAGTAGGAGGTGAAGGATGGCAAGCGATGTAATAAATCAAGTTAAAGATGCAGAAATTGCAGCTGACAAACTTGTAGACGATGCCAAAATAAAAGCCAAGGAAATAATTGAATCATCAAAAATCGAAGCAAGCAATTCTTACAAAGAAAAAATCGAAAAGGCAAAAAAAGATGCTAATGATTTAATCGAAAATGCAAAGAAAGAAGCAAGCGAAGAAAAGATTCCACTTATTGACAAGGCAAAAGATGAAAGCAAAGATATTTTAGACCAAGATGAGGGAAAAATTGAAGGGCTTTTAAATCTTTTAACAGAAAGGATTGTAAATAATGGCAATAGTTAAAATGGATAAGTTTAATCTTTTCTCTTTTGAAAATAATAGAAAAAGCCTTCTAGATATTTTACAAAAGTTTAACTATGTTCATTTTAACGATCTTGTGGTCGACGAAAAGGAAGACTACCTCAAAAAGGTATCTAACCAAGATAATCTTACAAGAATTGATGAAAAAAGATCAAAGCTAGAATATGCAATAAATTCTATAGAGAAATCTTTGGATAAGGAAGAAAAATCTTCCCTAACAAAAAAAGACATGAGTCTTGATAATCTCTATAAAGAAGGCGAAAATTTTAGGTTTGATGAAATATATCCTCAACTAAAAGAATACATTGATATAAGGGATAAAAGTCAAGATAAGATTAAAAATTTAAAAGCAGCAAATGAAGAACTAGAAAGCTTTAAGGCTTTGGATTTGGATATAAATTCTATTGAAAACTCACACAGATTTTTCGTAGAAATTGGCTCAATTGCAGATCAGTTTTATAAAGATTTTGACCAAGATTTAGTCAAAAAAGATTTTAAAACTGCCCTAGTTGTAGATCTTTCCAAAAAAGATAGCCTAAATTATCTAATAGCCATATCAAGTCTTGAAGAAGCAAAAGATTTTAGAGAATTTCTAAGAGATCATGGTTTTTCAAAAGCAAATATTAAGACCAAAAAGAAAGTTAGTGAAAAAATAGCTTTAAATCTAGAAGAAATTGAAAATTTAGACAAAAAGCTCAAAGACAGTGAAGAAAAAATCAAGCAAATGAAAATATTCTTGCCAGATTTTTACCTTTACCAAACTTATCTAGAAAATTTAAGAAAAAAAGAAGCAAGTAGCGAATTTTTCATCAAAACAAAAAGAATAGACTTCGTTGAAGGCTATATTCCTCACAATCTAAGCGACAAGTTCAAAAAAGATTTGAAGGAAGTTTTGGGAGAAGATTTTGTACTTGATATAAAACAAGCAGACAAAGATGATCCAGATGTTCCTGTAATTCTTGATAACAATAAGCTTATCAAACCTTACGAATCAGTAGTAGAAACCTACTCATTACCAAAATATAACGAAGTTGATCCAACGCTTTTGGTTTCAATTTTCTATACAATATTTACAGGTTTTATGCTTGGAGATTTGGGATATGGATTAATACTTTTTATTGGAACAATTTTACTTAGAAAATACAAAGATTTGCCAGAGTCAACTGACAAAATGGCAAGACTTTTTACAAGAGTTGGTCTTTCAGGATGTGTATTTGGACTAATATTCGGTTCATTTTTTGGAGGAATTATTCCACTACCAGGTCTAATTGATACACAAAAAGATTTCAACACCCTAATGGTTATTTCACTTATAATCGGTGGCATATCATTATTTACAGCTTTGGGCGTAAAAGCCTATATGCTAATTCGTGATGGCGATCCACTCGGTGCAATATTTGATGTATTATTGTGGTATATGGCAGTAGGTGGAGCTATAGCCTTATATTTACTTGATGGGTCAGGAAAAAATGTTGCAAAAATAATAATGATTATAGGTATGATAGGCATAGTTCTTACAGGAGGACGTGAAAATAAATCTGTTGGAGGAAAAGTTGCAGGAGGTTTATATTCTTTATATGGTATGAGTTCTTGGATTGGAGATTTTGTATCATTTTTAAGACTTATGGCGCTTGTTCTTTCAGGAGGATTTGTAGCTTATTCAGTAAACTTGATTGTAGGAATGTTGTGGCCAGCGGGAATTTTAGGAAAGATAGGAGCTATTATAGTTTTTGTAATTTTCCAATTATTTAACTTATTCCTATCAACCCTATCAGCATACGTTCACTCCCTAAGACTTGTTTATGTAGAAATGTTTAACAAGTTCTATGAAGGTGGCGGCAAGAAATTTAGACAAATGATAGAAAATAGTAAATTTATAAATATAATCACAGGAGGATACAATGGTTGATTTTTTAGTTGAAAATGGTGGAAAGATAATGGGAGCAGTTGCTGTTGCTATAGCAGTATTCTTATCAGGAATGGGATCTGCCAAAGGAACAGGAATGACAGGAGAAGCAGCTGCGGGCTTAACTGTAGAAGAACCACAAAAATTTGGTAAGGCACTTGTACTACAACTTTTACCAGGTACACAAGGACTTTACGGCTTTGTAATAGGATTTATGATTTTAGGAAAATTAGGTGGAGATCTTAATTTCCAACAAGGACTTTATTATATCTTCGCAGCTCTTCCAATTGGAGTAGTAGGATATTTCTCAGCAATAGCTCAAGCAAAAGTAGCAGTATCAGGTATGAATATACTTGCAAAAAACGAAGATAATTTCGTACAAGGAATAGTTTATGCAGTAATGGTTGAGTTATATGCAATCTTAGGATTTGTAATTTCCCTACTTCTAGTAAACAATATATAAGGCTTTATTATGAACAATCTTGATTTATTATTAGATAGAATAAAAGAAGACGGCAAAAAAGAAGCCGATCATATCCTATCTAATGGTCAAAAAAGAAAAGAAGAAATAATAAAAGAATCAGAAGAAAAAGCCCAAAAAGAAGTTTCAAAAATTATAGAAAATGCCAAAAAAGAAGCAAAAAGAATAAAAGAAAATTCAAAAGTAACTGCAAATAGACAGGCAAGAGATATAAAAATTGAAGCAAAAAATCAAGTTGTAGAAGAAGTTTTAGAAAAATTAATTGAAAAATTAGAAAAACTTGGACCAAATTCTTACAAAGATTTTGTCCTAAATAGACTCAAAGATTCAAAAATCGAAAAAGGCGAAATACTTTTACAAAAAGATATGAAATTTCATTTCAAAGAAGAAGATTTTAATGGGCTTAAAGTATCAAATGAAAGCGTAGAAGGTGGATTTGTTGTAAAAAACGGAAAAATTTCCTACGATAACACCTACAAGTCTTTGGTAAACTTTGAAAAAGATTCTTTAGAAAAAATTATAGTTGATGAAATATTTAAGTGAGGTGATTTAGATGGATAGAGAAAAATTTATCCGCCCATCCATTACTACAAGAGTATACGAAAAAAATCTCCTTACTTCAGAAAATTTAAAAAGGCTAATAGATACAGATAACCTAAATGAGGCTATATCATCCTTAAACGATACAAAATATGGCGAGCTTTTACAAAAATTAGATAGAAATGAAGATTATGAAAAAGCCCTATCTCAAATGCTTTTAAATTCATACAAAGATATGATAAAAATAAGCCCTGACGAAAACTTGGTAAAATATTTGGAAGAAAAATATAATTTTCATAATTTGAAAGTTTTATTAAAAGAGCTTATTCAAGATGAGGACTACAAGTCTATCTATATTGATATAGGAAAAATTGACCTTGTAAAAATAAAGAGAAATCTCAAAGAAGATATAAATCAAAATGACAAGTATTTTTCTTATGCAAAAAAAGCCCTAGACCTTTATAAAGAAAATAAGGATCCTCAAGATATAGACTTATCTTTGGATAAAGATTTTTATGAAAAACTTTTAGAAGATAGTGAAAATCTAGAATACGAAAGTTTAATAAAATTTACCAAAGAAAGAATTGACCTTACAAACTTAAAAACACTTTTAAGAATTAAAGGTCAAGACCAAAGTGTAGACTTATTAGAAAAAGCCCTAATAGATGGAGGAAACATTGAAAAAAATCTCTTTAGAGATTCACTAAATGCAGAAAAAACTTCATATTCAAATTTATTTTTCAAAGAAAAAATTTACCCACAAGTAAAAAATGCTTTGGAAGAAGATGATTTGTATAAGGCTATGCAAAAAATAGAAAAAATAATCGATAATCACTTGATGGATTTTGCAAAAGAAAGCAAAAAAGTAAGTTATGGTCCAGAAGTAATTATGGGTTATCTTATAAGTCGTGAAATGGAAATTAAAAACTTGAGAATTATCCTAACAGCCAAACTAAATTCACTTTCTCGTGAATTTATGGAAGAAAGGTTGCGTGATTTGTATGTATAGGGTAGCCGTAATAGGAGATAAAGATTCTGTCCTAATGTTTAAGGCATTGGGAGTTGACGTATATACAGCAGTAGATGGAGAAGATGCAAAAAAACTTGTAAATAAACTTGCCCAAGAAGATGTAGGCATAATATTTATTACAGAAGATTTTGCAGCAAAAATCCAAGATACTATAGACAAATACAGAGAAAAAATGACTCCAGCAATTATACTTATACCATCCAACAAAGAAGATCTTGGACTTGGAATGGCAGATATAAATAAGAGTGTAGAAAAAGCTGTTGGAGCTAACATTTTGAACTAAAAGGAGACCAAATTTGAATAAAGGTAAAATCACAAGAGTATCAGGTCCACTTGTAGAAGCAAAGGGATTATCTGATGCTAATATCTATGATGTGGTCGAAGTTTCAAAAGATAAGCTCATCGGAGAAATTATAGAGATGAGAGGGGATGTTGCAAATATTCAAGTTTACGAAGAAACAACTGGAATTGGACCTGGAGATGAAGTAGTTTCAACAGGAGCTCCACTATCAGTTGAACTTGGACCTGGATTACTTGAAAGAATGTATGACGGAATCCAAAGACCACTAGAAAAACTTGAATTATTGGCAGGAGAATTCCTAAAAAGAGGAGTTACAGCCCCACCACTAAATAGAGAAAAATTATGGGAATTTAAAGCAGAAAAAGAAGTTGGAGAAGAAGTAATCCCTGGAGATATTCTAGGAAGTGTTGATGAAACTTCAGTAATTAACCATAAAATTATGGTGCCAAATGGAATAAAGGGAAAAGTTAAAGAAATAAAGGATGGAGAATTTACAGTTGATCAAACAGTTGCTGTAATTGAAACAGAAAATGGCGATAAAGAATTAAATATGATTCAAAAATGGCCAGTAAGATCTCCAAGACCATTTAATAGAAAACTTGATCCAGACACACCACTTATAACAGGACAAAGAGTTATTGATACTTTCTTCCCAGTTGCAAAGGGTGGAGCTGCATCAATTCCGGGACCATTTGGATCAGGAAAAACAGTTATCCAACACCAAATTGCAAAATATGCCGACGCTGACGTTGTAATTTATGTAGGTTGTGGAGAACGTGGTAACGAGATGACCGACGTACTTGACGAATTTCCAGAACTAATAGATCCAAAAACTGGCGAATCAATCATGAAAAGAACTGTACTTATAGCAAACACATCAAATATGCCAGTAGCAGCCAGAGAAGCCAGTGTTTATACAGGAATTACCATGGCAGAATATTACAGAGATATGGGATATTCAGTTGCCCTAATGGCAGATTCTACATCAAGATGGGCAGAGGCCCTTCGTGAGATGAGTGGACGTTTGGAAGAAATGCCAGGAGATGAAGGATTCCCAGCATATCTTGCAAGCCGTATAGCAGATTTCTATGAAAGAAGTGGAAAAGTTATAGTAAACGGACAAGTAGAAAAAGAAGGATCACTTTCAGTAATAGGAGCAGTTTCTCCTCCGGGTGGAGACTTATCTGAACCTGTAACCCAAGCAACCCTTCGTATAGTAAAAGTATTCTGGGGACTTGATTATGATTTGTCTTACCAAAGACACTTCCCAGCTATAAACTGGCTAAATTCTTACTCACTCTACCAAGACAAGATGGATTCATATATAGATAAAACTGTTGATGAAAAATTCTCAAAAAACAGGATGAGAGCAATGAGTCTTCTTCAACAAGAATCATCCCTACAAGAAATTGTAAGACTAATCGGTCGTGATGGACTAAGTGATGACGATAAGTTAAAACTTGATGTAACAAAATCACTAAGAGAAGATTTCTTGCAACAAAATGCCTTCCACGAAACAGATGCTTTCTGTCCAATGGAAAAACAAGATTTAATGCTTGATACAATTCTTTATTTCTATGACAAAAGTCTAGAAGCTCTATCTGATGGGGCAAATCTTGATAGACTTGAAGAGCTTGAAGTAAAAGAAAAAATCACAAGATTAAAATTGATAAAAGATGAAAACTTGGAAGAATTCGACCAAGTTAAAGAACAAATCGACAAAGAATGCAAAGAAGCTGTAGCAAAGGGGGAGGATGAATAATGCTAAAAGAATATAAAAGCGTATCAGAAGTAGTTGGACCCCTAATGCTTGTCGAAGATGTTAGTGGAGTTGATTATGAAGAGCTAGTTGATATAGAACTTCAAACAGGAGAAAGAAGAAGAGGAAGAGTAATAGAAATTGACGAAAACAATGCTGTTGTCCAACTTTTTGAAGGATCTTCTGGAATTAACTTAAAATCAACATCAGTAAGATTTTTAGGTAGACCACTAGAACTTGGCGTAAGCGAAGATATGATAGGAAGAACTTTTGATGGACTAGGAAGACCAATCGATGATGGCCCATCAATTATTCCTGAAGAAAAAAGAGATGTAAACGGAGTTGCAATAAATCCTGTAAGCCGTGATTATCCATCAGAATTTATCCAAACAGGAGTATCAACAATCGATGGATTAAATACCCTTGTTCGTGGACAAAAACTTCCAATATTTTCAGGCTCAGGACTTCCACACAATAAATTTGCAGCCCAAATTGCAAGACAAGCAAAAGTTTTAAATGATAGCGAAGACTTTGCCGTTGTTTTTGCAGCTATAGGAATTACATTTGAAGAAGCTCAATTTTTTAGACAAGATTTTGAAAAAACAGGAGCTTTGGATAGGTCAGTAATGTTTATAAACCTTGCAGATGACCCTGCAATTGAACGTTTATCAACACCAAAAATGGCACTTACAGCAGCAGAATATTTGGCGTTTGAAAAGAATATGCAAGTTTTGGTTATCATGACAGATATGACAAACTATGCAGAAGCTCTTCGTGAAGTTTCAGCAGCAAGAAAAGAAGTTCCAGGCCGTCGTGGTTACCCAGGATATCTTTATACAGACCTTGCAACCCTTTATGAAAGAGCTGGAAAATTAAAAGGAAAACCAGGTACAATTACCCAAATTCCAATTTTAACCATGCCAGAAAATGATATAACCCACCCAATCCCAGATTTGACAGGCTATATCACAGAAGGACAAATTATTTTATCAAACGAATTGTATAACCAAGGAGTAAACCCACCAGTTTCAATTCTTCCTTCCCTATCAAGGCTTAAGGATAAGGGAATTGGTGAAGGAAAAACAAGAGAAGACCATGCAGATACCATGAACCAAATTTATGCAGCTTATGCATCTGGAGTTGACGCAAGAGAGCTTCAAAAAATCCTTGGAGATTCTGCCCTTTCAAAAGCTGACCTTGCCTTTGCAGAATTTGCAAAACAATTTGAAGAAAAATATATAAATCAAGGATTCTACACAAATAGGTCTATAGAAGATACCCTAAATCTTGGTTGGGAATTATTAAAAATCATACCAAAATCTGAACTAAAGAGAATCGATGATGAATTAATCGATAAATATTTGGATAAAGAAGAAAACAAAAAGGAGTCTTAGGCTATGACAAGGCTTAATGTAACTCCAACCAGGATGAATTTAAATACCCTAAAGAAAAGACTTGCCACATCCAAAAGAGGATATAAACTTTTAAAAGACAAACAAGATGAGCTAATGAGACAATTTCTTGAAAAAATCAGAGAAAATAAAAGACTTCGTGAAGAAGTTGAAGCTGATTTGAAAGATTCATCAAAAGGATTTTTGATGGCATCATCTTTTATGAGCCCAGAATTTTTGGAAGAAGCAGTAAGTTTTCCAACACAAAAAATTGGGGTTGATATAAAGGTAAAAAATGTCATGAGTGTAAGAATTCCACAAATGGAATTTAAAATTGACAAGGGAGGAAACGAAAATGCCTCCATGTATCCTTACGGACTTGCCCAAACATCAGCTGATTTGGACCTTGCCATAAAAGGATTAAATAAGGTTATGGATAAACTATTAACTTTGGCAGAACTTGAAAAATCAACTCAACTTATGGCAGATGAAATTGAAGGAACAAGAAGAAGGGTAAACGCCCTAGAATATAGGACAATTCCAGATTTGGAAGAAACAATAAAATATATTAGAGCTAAGCTAGAAGAAAATGAGAGAGCAACTATCTCAAGACTTATGAAAGTTAAAGATATTATATCCGAAGCCTAAGTCTTGAAAAGAGAAAATTTCATAGTTTAGTAATAAAGAAAAAAGGGACGTGTTAAGCGTCCTTTTAATAAATAAATTTTGAAGGAGAAACAAATGGATACGGAAGGACCCTACGCGAATTTAATAATTTTTTTAATAGTTTTGGCACTTATTTTATTAAATGCCTTGGTTAATATGATTTTTTCATCTTTAACTTCCCTAAATCATCAAAAATTAAGAGAGATGGTAGAAAATGGAGATAGTAAAGCTAAAGATGTTTTGATTTTATCTCAAGACCAACAAAGACTTATGCAAAGTCAAAATTTTCAAGACGGAGTTTTATCAATTATTACAATTGCCTTTCTTTTATTAAATATAAAAGATTCTTTGAAAAATTTTTTAAATAGAGAATCAGATTTTATGCAAATGCTTATAATGATTCTTATGGTAATTGTTTTTGTAGTTATAAAAAGAATTTTTGCAAATATGATTCCTCAAAGAATTGGAATTAGAAATCCCTATACTATTTCCAAAAAGACAAGAGGATTTGCAAAATTGATTTTATTTTTGACAAGGCCCTTTGTAAGTTTTATAAATAAAATTACAAATATCATTATGAATATTTTTGGAATTGAGTCTAAGGCTATTGAAAAAGAAGTTACGGCAGAGCAAATAAAATCCATTGTCCAAGTTGGAGAAGACCAAGGAGTTTTAAGACCATTAGAATCAAAAATGATTCATTCGATTATGGAATTTGACGACGTGTGGGCAGAGGAGATAATGACTGCAAGGCCTGAAGTATTTATGATCGATATAAAAGATAGGGAAAGAAAATACTTGGATGAATTTATTAAATTAAAACATTCAAGAATTCCAGTCTACGATGAAGAAGTCGATAATATTTTGGGGATAATTTATACCAAAGATTATCTCTTAGAGGCACTTGATGTGGGAATTGCAAGTGTTGATATTAGAAAATTAATAAAACCAGCCTTTTTTGTGCCAGAAAAAATTGAAATTGATAAATTATTTTCTCAAATGCAAAAAGATCACACTCACATGGCGATTTTGATAGATGAGTACGGTGGATTTTCGGGACTTGTCACTATGGAAGATTTGGTTGAAGAAATTGTTGGAGATATGGACGATACATTCGACAAGGACCTACCAGATATTAGAAGTTCAACCAAAGGTTCCTATATAGTAAAAGGTTCGACATCAATAAAAGATTTAAATGAATTTTTGGGACTAGATATTGATGAAGAAAACGACCAATACGACACAGTAGGTGGTTTTATAATCGATAAACTTGGCTTTATTCCAGATGAAGGCTGTGAAAAAGCGGTAATCTACAAAGATTACGAATTTAAAATTTTATATATTGAAGAAACTCGAATTAAAATTGTAAGAATTAAAAAAATAAAAAATCCTGATAAAATTTCGGATTAAAATAAAATTATAAAAAGTGAACCTATACAAGGCTAAGAAGTCTTTTGTATAGGTTCATTTATTTTTTTGTGTTTGAATAATGTTATTATATTTTTGATAACAAAGTATTGTCAAATAAAAACTAATATGCTATAATACAAAAGTAATTTTATATGATGGAGAAAAGCTCAGATTTGTTTCTGGGCTTTTTGCGTCTATAAGGAGGTTTTATGTTAAATTATGCACACAGGGGCTTTAAGGCAAAGTATCCAGAAAATACTATGCTTGCTTTTAGAAAAGCTCTAGATGCGGGAGCAGATGGCATTGAACTTGATGTTCATTTATCAAAAGATGGACATTTGGTTATAATACACGATGAAAATCTGCTGAGAACTTGTGGCTGTGACGTTTTTGTTAAGGATTTAAATTTAGAAGAATTAAAAAAACTAAATGCAGCCTATGGATATGACGGAATTGATGAGAAAATTCCTACTCTTCGAGAATATTTTGATTTTGTAAAGGATACTAATCTTATTACAAATATTGAAATTAAAAATGGCTTGATAGCTTATGATGGAATTGAAGAAAAATTATATGAGCTTATGAAAGAATATGAAGTTTGTGATAGGATAATTATTTCATCTTTTAATCATGAATCTGTTCTTAAAATGAAGGAAATCGATAGCACATTAAAATTAGGATTTTTGGAAGAATCTGTTTTGGCTAATCCTGTGAAATATTTAAAAGATAATGGAATTTTTTATTTTCATCCTTTGGTAAATACTGTTGACAAAGATCTTGTTTCAAAGCTTCATGATGAAGGAATTTTTGTAAATGCGTGGCTTTCTTCAAAACTTTCTTATAATTTGGAAGATTTTGTTGAAATGGGTTTTGATGGTCTTATTACTGACTTCCCTGATAGGGTTGATGAATTATTAAAATAATAAATAAGGAGATTTTATGCAGAATTTAGAACTATTTTTAGAAAAATTTAATAAGATATTGTGGGGAAATTGGCTTGTATTTGTATTGTTAGGCCTTGGTATACTTTATTCAATAGCAACAGGATTTGTACAAGTTAGACATTTTAAATTTATTATTCATAATACTTTGGTAAAAAGTTTTAAGGAAAGAAATATTGAAAAAAGAGAAGGTTCTTTGTCTACATTTCAAGCTATGATGGTAACTTTAGCTGGAAATATTGGTGGAGGAAATGTAGTTGGTGTAGCGACAGCAATTGTTGCTGGTGGATATGGTGCTATATTTTGGATGTGGCTTGCTGCATTTTTTGGAATGGCACTAAAATACGGAGAAATCGTTCTTTCACAAATTTATAGAGGAGAAGACGAAGACGGAAATATCTTATCAGGTCCAATGTATTACATAAGAGATGGATTAAAAGCTCCAGCTTTAGGAATTGTAATAGCAGTTTTGATGACTATAAAAATGATGGGAGCAAATCTTGTTCAATCAAATACAATTGCTACAATCCTTGCAGATAATTTTAAAGTCAATAATCTATTGACAGGAATTATTTTGACAATTTTATTATTTATGATAGCAATTGGAGGACTTAAAAGATTAGCAAAAGTTGCAACAAGCCTTGTACCTATTATGTCTATTCTTTATGTTGTATTATGTTTATTAGTTATAATTGTAAATATTAAAAACGTTCCTTTAGTTTTTAAGGCGATTTTTGATGGAGCATTTTCTTTCAAAGCTGCCGCAGGTGGTGTAGGCGGACTTGTTATAGCAAGAGCTATGCAATACGGTATAGCAAGAGGAATGTATTCAAACGAAGCAGGAGAAGGAACAGCACCATTTGCTCACGGTACAGCTATTGTAGATCATCCAGTAGAAGAAGGAATTACTGGAGTTACAGAAGTATTTTTAGATACAATAATTATTTGCTCACTTACAGCAATAACAATAGGAGTATCACAAATACCAATAGACGGAGAAACAATACAAGCATCAAACATGGCAATTAGTGCAATAGGAACAGTATTTAAACCCCTATCTTATGTAGCAATATTTGCACTATTGATATTTTGTTTTACAACCCTTATGGGACAATGGTTTAATGCCGCAAAATCATTTACCTATGCCTACGGAGAAAAATTTACAAGCAAAGTTAAATTCATTTATCCATTTCTTTGCATAGTAGGTTGTTTAGGAAAAATAACTATGGTTTGGACAATTCAAGATATAGCCATGGGACTTGTAATAATTCCAAATATCCTTGCCCTATTAGTTTTAGTAAAAGAAGTAAGAAAACAAACAAAAGATTTTTTCGAAAACAAGTAGGAAAAGCTAAATGGAAGACTTAGAATTTATAAAAATACTAATATTAAGATTATTTTTAGCTTGTTTAGTTGGTGTAATAATAGGTCTTGAGAGAGAATTTAAAGGAAAATTTGCAGGAATAAGAACACATACAATAGTAGCTTTGGGAGCAGCCCTTGCAATGATAGTTTCAAAATATGGCTTTTCAGATTCAAGCCATTACGATGCAGAAAGAATTGCAGCCCAAATAGTATCAGGTATAGGATTTCTCGGCGGAGGTCTTATATTTATAAAAAAAGATTATATATCAGGACTTACCACAGCGGCAGGAATATGGACTACAGCAATAATAGCCATGAGCATCGGCGCTGGAATGTATATTATAGGAATAAGCTCAAGCATATTAATATTAATTTTACAATTGTTTTTAAAAGAAGAATTTGGGATCTTTAGTTTTATAAAAAGGCCCTATACCATAGATATAGTTTTAGATAATCCTATGAGCATAGAAAAAATATATAAGTACTTCAAAAAAGAAAATATAAAATTCAGCGAAAAATCCATAAATTATAGAGATGATAAGCTGATATTAGAAGTACAATATCACAATAAAAACGAAAATGAGCTAATAGGAATTATAAATTTTTTGAGAGAAAACAGAAGGGTTTTTAAGTTTAGTTTGGATTAAACATTTAATAAAGTAGACGAAAAATTCCAAAAAAATCATAAGGTGAAAAGTTTACAAAACACTGCTAATTAAAATTAATAGTAGTGTTTTTTGTTTTGGTTTTTATTGTTTCTAATATTTTTTTATAATAAAACTATAAAATAAATTTCAAAAAATTTCTTTCGTTTTATTTTTTTGCTAAATCGCTTATAATATTAGTAAAAGATTTAGGAATTAGGGATAGGTGGTTTATGGTAATTAATAGGTATATAGTTTTTTATTTTTTCTTTTCCGTTTTGGGTTGGATTTGGGAAAGTATTTATTGCACTGCTCAAAATCAAAAATGGCAAAATAGGGGGTTTTTGTATGGACCTCTTTGTCCGATTTATGGTTTTGGTTCAATTTTTGCTCTTTTTGCTTATGATTTGGTAAATGGTGGAGTCTTGGAAAGACTTTCTTCGCTTCAAATTTTTGTTGTGGGTTTTATTGTTTCCATGATTTTGGAATATCCTACTTCCTATATTCTTGAGAAATTATTTCATGCAAGATGGTGGGATTATACGGATGTGCCTTTGAATTTAAATGGAAGAACTTCTGTGCCAACTTCTGTTGGTTTTGGTCTTGCTGGAATTTTGGTTATGAATTATTTGATTCCTATGGCAGAGAATTTGTATTTGCTCTTGCCGGAAATTTTTGTAATAATTTTGCCTTTTATTTTGATTGGAATACATTCATCAGATTTAACTCTCACAGTAATAAACTTAACTAACTTCCAAAAAGAATTAGATGAAATTGAAGAAAACTTCCAAGAAAAAATGACTCAAAGAGTGGATAGTTTCTACAGAAAGAAAAAAATGTACAGTCCAAAAGCTCTTAGAAGGGTTGTTTCCTTTAGGATGAGTGAATCAAGAAATAAAATTGCTGAAAGAATTTTAAAGGGAATAGAAAAAATCGAAGAGGAAAGAAAAAAATCATAGAATATTTTTAAAAAACAGGTTGATTTGACCTATCCCATATAATTTGGGAGTAAGCTAAGATCAGCCTGTTTTTTATTTCTTTTCAATGTTGATTAGGAAAAATTAAATTTATATGATTTTTTATAGTTAATAAAAACTAGCTATCTTGATAAATGTCTGCCCTCTTTGATGGATTTGGCAGAAAGAGGGCATTTTATGGGTCATAGCTATGAATTTTAAATATGTGCAAGTGTATTAACAAAATCAATCTGGATAAGTGTTATATTTTTATAGTTTAAATTTTTCTAAGTATTTTAATGATTATTTTCGCTAGTGGTTGGATTTTCTTTTTTTATTTCTTCTGTTGGATTTATCTCTTTTGATTGATTTGTATTTGTTTGGTCTTTTTCCTTTTTGTTTTCTGGGCTATTTGACTTATCGTTGTTGTTATTTTTTTCTTCTTTGCTATTTTCGTTTTTTTCAATATTTTCTATTTTTTTATTTTCGGTAATTTCTTTTGTTTCAATTTCTTCTTTATTTTCTTCTTTTATTGTTTCTTTTTTGATTGAAACTTTTGGTAAATCTTTTTTGTAGGTAATTTTTCCATTTTTCATTTCAAAATCTCTTGTATAGAAGTTTAGGGTTTGATCTTGTATGAATACTTGAACTATTGAATCTCCTATATTTAAAATATCTGATGAGTCTACTTTATAGTGGTTTTTCAAGAATTCTTTTATATCTTCGATTTTTATTTTTGATTTGTATTCTAGGTTTGTGTTTGGGTTTTCTATTTTGTATTTTATTGTTTTTACAACATCTTTGGCTGTGTATGGACCAAATTTTTTGTCTTTTTGCATTTGGATGATTTGTTTTATTGTTTTTGCATGATAATGATTTTGATGATGCCAATAAAAAATATTTTCTCTTACTCCGTTTGACCCATATACTGCTTCATTTTCTGGAAGATTTCCAAAATGTGTAAATTTTGATAGGTCGCCTTCAAGGTATGGAATTACTCCTTCTATTAATTCGGCTCTTATATCTTTATATTCGAAAATTTCATCGTCTGATACGGCAATATCATCGCTTTCGTTTTTTTCTACTATATATTCTGCGTCTGGATAAATATGTCTTGGATTTTCTTTTACTACTCCAACTTCTTCATCGCCTCTGTACAAATGCCAGTGATCTTTGTGATCGATTATTTTGGTAATTCCTTTTGGCCATTTTCCATCTTTATTTTCATCTTTTTTATCTTTTGGTGGCTTAACTTCAGGATTATTTTTTTCTGGTTTTTTGTTTTCTGTATGATTTTTATTTCCATATTCGCCAAAGTATGCCTTAGGGAATAAATCTTTTGGATTTGTGTAGGTTATTGCCTCTCTATTTTTTGAATCATAAATGTGGTAGTGGTCATTGTGAACAAGAATTTTTACTATGTCATACCTGTTTATAGTTCCCTTTCCTAAGATTGGAATTAATTTTAAATTTTTTATTTTCTCAAGTCTATCTTTTTCCTTGCTTGATGAATTTTCGTTTTTATTATTTTTATTTTTTCTATTGTTTTTCGAATTGTTTCCTGCATTTGCAAGTTTTTTATTTGTTTTGGTATTTTGGTTTGAATGATTTCCAGTATATATTCCAATTTTTATGTGTGGATAAGAAGTGCTTGGATTTGAATATGAAATATATTCGTTTCCATTTGCTGTATAGATATGCCAATGATCGCCGTGTTGTAATATTTTTACAACCTTATCTCCTGATAGTTTTTGCGAATTGTTTGTTTTGTTTTTTGCTTGACTTGTAGGATTTGTGCTATGGTTTCCTGTGTATGTTCCGATTTTTATATTTGGGAAAAGCCCTGATGGATTTTCGTATGTTAAATATTCGCCACCATCTTTTGTATAAACGTGCCAGTGATCGCCATGTTTTTTTATGGCAATAACATTTTTGTTTTTTAATTTGTTTGTATCGACTACATCTACAAGATCAACTCCTCCATCTTTTCCAAAATCTTTTGGATCTTTGTAAGAGATGTGTTCTTTGCCGTCTTTTGTAAAAATATGCCAATGGTCGCCGTGTTTTACAACTTTGACTATGTCATCTTTTTTAATTTCTGAATCGACCAAAACTTCTGTAGTATTGTCTTCTTTTATTTTTTGTTCTGTTTTTACGCTTGCTTTTTTTTCTTTTTTGTCTTGGATTTTTTCGTTATTTTTATTAAAACATGAAGTCAAAACGAAAGATGTTGCCAAAGCAAGGGCAATTATTTTTTTATTTTTCATATAATCTCCTATTTTTTTATTAAAAGTACTAAAATCAAACTAAATACCGCTATTAAAACTACAACTGAACCAGGTCTTAGGTTAAAAATATAAGAAAGCATAAGTCCTGCAAATACAAAAACCAAGGAAAAAATTATGGAAAGGATTAAGCTATTTTTGTAAGATTTGCAAATTTGTATTGCCATAATTGATGGAATAACCAAAAGTGAGGAAACTATCAAAGAGCCAATTGTTTTTGCAGAAATTGCTACAGCTATCGCTGTCAAAAAACTTATTGTAAAATTCAATAGCTTAACTCTAAGGCCCAAAATTTGAGAAGAATTTGGATCAAAAAGCAAAAGGTAAAAATCATTGTAAAAATGAAAATAAATTATTAAAAAGCAAAGACTTAAACCAATTAACAAATAAAATTCTTCTTGAGAAATTGTAACAATTGAGCCAAAAAGATATGAACAAATAGCATTTGCACTTGCGGATAAATCAGCCATAATTCCAGCAATTCCAATTGATGCTGCTAGTATAATTACTGTTGAAACTTCTTGGTAATTTTTTAATTTATTTCTAATAATTTCTATAGAAAAAGCAGCAAATATACAAAAAATCATAGCCGAAAGAATTGGGCTTATGCCAAATGCAAGACCTATGCTAAGACCTGCCAAAGATGAATGGGATAGAGTATCCCCAATCATCGAAAGTCTTTTTATCAGAACTAATTGACCAATACAAGGAAGGATAATAGCAATTAAAGCTCCAGCCACAAAGGCCTTTTGCATAAAATCATATTCAAAAATATTAAACATAAAAATCTCCCAAACTTTCCTTTAATTTATTTTTGTCGATTTTCCTAATTTTCTTATCAGACAAATGAAAAACTTCATCAGAAAAAATAGATGCAAGTTTATAATCGTGGCTAATCATCAAAATAGTTTTTCCGTTGTTTGTTAAATTTTTCAAACGCTCATAAAAATCCCTAGAAAATTTCATATCTATAGCAGCCGTAGGCTCATCCAAAATAAGCAGCTTTGCATCTTTTATAAAAGCTAAAATCAAAGCCAGTCGTTGGATTTGTCCTCCAGACAAATCAGAAAGAGCATGATTTTTCACATCAAGCAAATCAAAATCTTTCAAGAGCTTATCAATATCGTAAGATTTATTCAAAAATTTTATGTGGTTTTGAATAACTTCCTTAACATTTGTTGGAAAAAGTTTATAAGATTGAACAGAAGTTTGAGAAATGTAAGCTAAATCTTTGTAGTGATTAGACTTTTCTATCAAATCAGAAAAAATTTTAATCTCTCCCCTATAATCCTTTAATTGATTTAAAATTAAACGGATAAGAGTTGTTTTTCCAGCGCCATTTTCACCAATTATCAAGGCGAATTTTCCTTTTTCAACCTGCATAGATAAATTTTCCAAAATATTTTCATTTTCATAAGAAAAACTTAAATTATTAATCTCTATTGCAAACTTATTCATAAAAAGACTCTTTCAAGGCTTCTAAATTTTTTTCCATCAATTTCAAATAACCCATTTCAGCTTCCTCTTTAGTCAAATTTTCCATAGTATATAAAGTCGACGTTTTTGTATTCGTAGATTTTGCCAAAGTTTCAGCAACTTTTGGGGTAGCCTTTCCTTCAAAAAATATTGTAGAAATATCATGTTTTTTCACAAAATCAGCTATAGTTTTAAGTTGCTTAGCAGAAGGCTCATCCTCAGGAGATATTCCTGTAACTGCGACTTGTTTTAAATTATAATCATCAGCCAAATAATTAAAAGCAGCATGAGAAACAACAAAATACCTCTTATTTTCATCAACATTTTTAAGCTCATCAGCAAATTTTTTGTCTAATTGCTTGAATTTTGCAATGTTTTCATCAAGATTTTTCTTGTAGAAATTTTTATTTTTAGGATCAATTTCAACAACTTTTTCATAAATATCCTCAAGCTCAGTCATGGCATTTTTTATAGATAGCCAAGTGTGAGGATTTACCTTATCCTTTGAAACTTTTCCATCCTTTGCTGAAGAAAGTAAAGTTAAATTTTTAGAAAGATCAACAAATTTTTCCTTATTATCAGAAGAATTTTTTAAATCATCAATGAAAGTTTCCATAGAAGCTCCGTTATAAATTACCAAATCAGCCTTGATAATATTTTTAATATCTTCAGTTTTTAGCTCAAAAGAATGAGGCTCTTGGCTTTTATCAATAATAGATTTGACAATAAATTTATCGCCAACAATTCTTTTTGTAAGCTCCTCCACAGGAAAAAAGCTTGTATAAATTAATTTCTTATTAGAAGAATCTTCTTTTTTTGAAATATTTTCTTTTTGACATCCCCCAAATAAAAAAATAAATCCAAAAATTAAAAAAACCGCCAATAAATTTGTTTTTTTGTGTTTCATATAATCTCCTTTCTTGCAAATGATTCGCATTATAATATTTTTAATTCTACTACAGAAAAAAAATAAATGCAAATGATTTGCAATAAAAATATTAAATATTTGATTTTAAAATTTACAAATATTTTTCAAAATTTATCAAAAAAAATTTCATGATATTTTTGAAAAGTTTTTTGTAAAACTTATAAAAAAATAAATTGAAAAAATTATTCATTTCGGTATTGTAAAAGTAGAAAAGAAAAGGAGAATTTATGATTTACAAAGCAGATTATGTAATACTAGAAGACAAAATTGAAAAAGATTTATTTGTAGAAGTGGAAGATGGAAAGGTAAAATCACTTTCCAAAAATGAGCCAGAAAATTTTACTTATTTGGAAGGAATTTTGGCTCCAGGACTTGTGGATACCCACATTCACGGCTACAAAAATGAGGATATAATGAATGCCAAAAAAGGAGCATTGGATATAATTTCTCAAGGTTTGCTTGAAACAGGTGTTACATCATTTTTGCCAACAACTCTTACAGATTCAACTGAAAGATTAAATGAAGCTGTAAAAGTTGTGGGAGAAGAATATAAGGATGTAAAGGGTGCAAAAGTTAGGGGAATATTTTTGGAAGGCCCATTTTTTACAGAAAAATATAAGGGAGCCCAAAATGAAAAATATATGTCCGATCCTGATATAGAAAAATTGAAAAAATGGAAAGAATTATCAGATGGACTTATAAATAAAATTGCCATTGCTCCAGAAAGAGCCGGATCACAAGAATTTATAAAAAAAGCAAATGCCATGGGAGTTTATGTTGCCCTAGGCCACTCCGATGCATCTTATGATGAAGCAATAAAAGCTGTAGAAGATGGAGCAAATATATTTGTTCACACTTTTAACGGAATGAGCGGACTTCATCACAGAAATCCTGGTATGGTAGGAGCAGCTATGAATTCAGATGCGATTTCAGAATTAATTTGCGATGGTCATCACGTAAATCCAGCAGCAGCAGAAATTTTAATAAATAAAAAAGGCTATGACAAAATTGCCCTAATAACAGATTGCATGATGGCAGGAGGAATGCCAGAAGGATCATATAAATTAGGAGAATTTCCAGTAAAAGTAGAAAATGGAACAGCAAGATTAGAATCAGGATCATTAGCAGGCTCAATTTTAAAATTAAAAGAAGCAGTTCAAAATGTAGTAAATTGGGATATAGTAGATGTATTTGAAGCAGTACAAATGGCATCATTAGTACCAGCAAAATCCGTAGGAATAGATAATGTATGCGGAAAAATAAAACAAGGCTACGATGCAGATTTTATATTATTAGATTACGATTTAAATTTAAAAGCAACCTATTTAAATGGGGAGAAAAAATACTCAATTTAATAAAAAAATTAATATCTCCCGCACATCATAATAAATTTTATGATATGTGGGAGATATTTTAATTGGAAAACAACAATTTTAAAGTGGATAACTTTATACTTAAATCTATAAGTTTATAACTTCTCCACTTTCGATAGATTTATGAATAGCTTCTGCAACTTGGGTTGCCTTGATACCATCTTCTAGTAAGGATCTATAATTTTTTCCATATTCTACAGTGTAAATGAAATCAATCATAGGCTCAAGACCAAAACCTGAAACCTCCTTTTTCTCAAAATTCATAAAAATATAATTAGGCAAGGATTCTTTATTTTGATCATAAGTTTTAAGTCCTCTATAGGATTCATTTTTAAAATATTGCTTTTCTGTAAGGATTATAAGTTGTCCATCATTTGATTTTGGAAAAGAATTTGGAAGAGTCCAAGAATTTTCTAAAGTCCAATTTGATCCGTCCTCAAAATTTAGAATAGCAGATATAGAATCGTAAGAATCTATATCTTTAGATTTTAAAATTTTTTTTGTTCCTCTAGCATATACTGACTTAACTTCAGAGCCTGTTATATATCTCATCAAATCTATACAATGGATTCCAACAAACCAGGTTGGGGATGATTTATCTGCCCAATTAAACCATTTAGTTGGAACATCTATTACATCATCAAGTGACATATATCCTCTAATAACTGTATCATTTTCGGCTAATATCTTATTTCTTATTGCATTGTATGCTGGATCCCATCTTTTATGAAAATCAATATAAATATTTACATTATTTTCTTTTGCTAATTTTTCAATTTCTTTTGCTTGCTCTACACTTGTAGTTACTGGTTTTTCGCAAAAAATATGTTTAACTCCAGCTTTTATTGCATCTTTTAATGGTTCAAAGTGATATGGGTCTGGAGTACAAATTGATATAGCATCAAGTTTTTCTTTTTCTATCATTTCTTTTACAGAAAGATAACCATCTAAGCCATATTTGTTTTTTGCTTTTTCCAAAGTTTTTTTATCCATGTCACATATAACTAATTTATTAACTTCTTTTAAACTTTTAAAAGTTAATATATGATATGTTCCATAAATTCCTGCTCCTACAATTCCCAAATTAATTGACATTTCTTCCTCCTAGACCAAATTGTTTTTCTTTAAGTATTGTTTGTTTATATATAAAGCCACAGCATCAATACCTAGAAGTAAAGCAATTCCTATTACTTTCATAGAAGCAAGTTTTGTAGGAATGAAGATAAATAAGTTACCTAATGCCATAGTAGTTGCTTGTTGATTTTGACTTACCAAATCTAATCCTTGTTTTATAGACATTTGATTAAATAATGGCGCAGCCCAAGTGGAAATCCATAAAACTAATGGAATAAATAAAATACCTGAAACGAAAGTTCTTCTTTTGTTTGCTCTATGAACGATTGTAGCAAAACAAACATAGAAAGCTGCAAAAGGAACTTCACCAAGTGGTAAGGTTCTATTTCCTGGAAGAACAGCTGCCAATATCATAAAAATTGGGATCATAACAACTCCAACACTTTGTGTTAATGTGTGACCTATTGTTACAGCGGAGTCAAGACCTATGCTAAGAGTTCTTCCCTTAAAATTTTTAGCAAAAAAGGATTGAGCTTGACCAGAAATTGGCATAAGACCTTGAACGATTAAATTAACCATTGTTGGATATAATTTTAGTATAGCGGCAGTTTTTATTGAAACATCTAGAATACCCTTTACATTATATTGAGCTGAAATTCCAAATATTAATCCCATCAACAGACCTAAGAATAGAGGATCTCCAAAGACTGTAGATATTAAAGAAAATAATTTGTTATCTTTCTCCTCTTCAAACTCATCTTCATCTTTAAAATCAAAGAAAGGTATTTTATCGTATATTTTATCAAGTAGCATAAATAAAGGTGCTGATGCTGCCGCGAAACCATGTGGTATAGAAACACCCTCAATACCTATAACCTCTTCAGTTTTTTTGGCGTTTAGATCTGCAAAAACATATCCTAAAACAGCATGGCTTACTGCTGCTATTATAGAAAATATTGCACTTTTTGTTAATCCATATACAAATCCTGCTGTGATACAGTAATACCAGAAATTATAAATATCGACATTTACTGTATTTGTGAATTTTCCAGCGACTAATAATATATTTACAATTACAATCACAAGTATAATTATTGCTGATAAAGAAAAACCAAATCCTGTTGCGGCTGCAGGTCCTCCGCCTATATCAATTGCTGAAAGATTTAAGTTAAATCTTTTAACAAAAGCATCAATTACAGGAGATAGAGAATCTGCTACCAAGCCTCCTACGATACTAACACCAATTAATCCTATTCCTACAGTTGCTCCCGATTTAATTGCATCGAGTAGTTTAAGACCAAAAATAAGTCCTAATAACATCATTAGTATTGGAACAAATATATATGATCCTAGATCCACTATATAGGCCAATGCATTTTGTAAAAATTCCATAAATTTCTCCTTTTATTTTATTATTTTAAAGCATCTACTATTTCCTTTTCAGTCTTATCTTGATTTATTCCTGATAAAAATGAGCTTCCTTGAACAACTTGAGTTTTGTATTTTTTTTGATCAACTTTCATTGTGGTTATAAAAAGATCTGACTTATTATCATAACCAGGTAATTCTGAAAGTCTTGTTTGAATAATATTAGCTTTAATTTTGTTCTTTTTTAAAATATCTTCAACTTTCATCTTTACCATTGTTGATGTAGCAACACCTGCACCACAAGCTATAACTACTGTTTTCATAAAATTACCTATTTAATCCCTTCTTTGTTAAAAAAATCTATTATTTCTTCCTCACTAACTAAATTCTTTAAATATTCTATTTTTTTTGAGTCTGTAAAAAGTGTAAATAGTTTTTGTAGCATTTCAATTTGGTTATTTCCACCTTTTATAAGCATCATAATAACTATCTTCACATCAACATCTTCGGACCCATCCATGTTTTCAAAACTTACTGAATTTTTTAAAGTAAGAATAGAGAGTTTTTCTTCTTTTATATGGATAGAATCAGTATGGGGAATTGCAATACCACATACTGAAGTTTTTAGTCCAGTTGGATAATTTTTTTCTCTATCTACTAGACCTTTTAAAAAACTATCTTTTACATATCCAAGATTAATTAAATTTTCGTTTAAGAACTTGAAAATCTCCATTCTATTATTAAAATTTTGTTCAGTAAATATTAAATCTTTTTCTAAAAGCATATTTACTTATACCTCACTATTCAAAAGGATGGACTATTACACCTTTTACCACTCTATTTACTGTTCCAGATTCTGAAGGATTGTCTACATCATTGTCTATTTTTATAGCTGTTTTATAGGCGAATAATTGACCTAAAATTAAATATACAATAGACAAATAAGCATCTGGAATATTGTTTTCTATATTAAAGGATAAGTTACTTTCTTTGAACCTAGAGCTTCCTATTCCTACAAGTTTTTTAACGATTTTTTCAGACTTCATTTCATTAATAATATCTATATCGTATTTTGCTGTGTAATCGTCATTTGATATATAGTTAAAAACTATAGTTTTTTCATCTAAAAATGATTTTGGACCATGTCTAAATCCTGCTGATGAATCGTGTAAAGTTGCTATTTTTCCTGCTGTTAATTCTAAAATTTTGAGGCTTGCTTCAGTAGTCATATATGATAAAGCTCCACTTCCTAAATAGACTACTCTGTTAAAATCTTCTTTTACAATATTTTCTATAATTTCATCATAGGATAAAGATTTATTTCCAAGTTTAATTATTT
Organism: Anaerococcus sp. HMSC068A02; assembly: GCF_001811125.1. Classification (NCBI taxonomy): domain Bacteria; kingdom Bacillati; phylum Bacillota; class Tissierellia; order Tissierellales; family Peptoniphilaceae; genus Anaerococcus; species Anaerococcus sp. HMSC068A02. The sequence goes on from NZ_KV803771.1 coordinate 31,912, forward strand.
CTTCTAAGATGCTTTCATTAAAGTTTTTATCAAAAATAATTAATGCAGCAAGAAGCATTGATGTAGCAGAACTTGTCATCGCAAAGCCTTTATCATTTGTTCTATCATCAAGAATTACTGCAAGGGCATTTTTTTCGTTTTTAGCATCTTTTGCTAAATTTCCGTCTTTTGAACAAGTTATAAACAAGTGTCTTATATCAGATATAAGTTGATTTGCAAGATTGACGCTTGCAAGCGATTCAGGTGAATTCCCACTTCTTGCAAAATTTACTAAAAGTGTGGGCTCATCAATCAAATAGTCTTTAGGATTTGACATTATTGATGGAGATGGATATGAATAAAATTCAAATTTTCCATAGCTTGTTTTGTTTAAATAATTTGCTATTACATCACCTATATAGTTTGATGTTCCTCCACCTGTAAAAATAACTCTTACTTTTTTTTCTGAAAAATTTATAAAGTTATAAATTTTTTCTTTTTGTGCTTTAATGATTTCAAAAGTTTTTTTCCACATTTCCGGTTGTTGATAAATTTCTTTTAATGTAACATATTCTCTAGACATATTATTCCTTTCTTAAAACTAAATTTTAAACCGCGGATATCGTTTTTAACAAAAAATAATTTTATTAATTGTTTAAATATATGATATTATAAATATTTATAATTGTCGTTGTAAAACATTTCCATAAGTGGAGGGTGCTTGTAAACTTTATCTGTATATTCAATTAATTTAGCTAATGCTATAATTTATTTAAAGAAGTAGAGATTATAAAATTTTGAGGTGGTTATGTGAGAGAAAGTAGAATAAAAAAAATATTTGAAATTCTAACCGAAGATTTTAAACCATATACTGCCAAAGATTTGGCGACTTTGATAGATTATAGCTCAAAAACAATTAGGGATGATATTAAGCAACTTAATAATTTACTTTTTGATAATGGAGCATATATTGAATCAAAATCTGGAGTTGGATATAAATTTGTAATAAATGATAAAGAAAAATTTTCTATTTTTATCCAAGATATATGGCCTAAATATGCTATAGAAGATGAAATGAATTCACAAGACTATAGAATAAACTATATTGCAGTTAAATTAATAATGAAATGTGATTATATTAAATCAGATGACTTTTTAGATGAACTTTATATAAGCAAATCACAACTTAATATGGACCTTAAAATTTTAAAAGAAAAATTATCTGCTTACAGATTGAAAATAGTTTCTAAACCTCATTATGGAATGAAAATCATAGGATCAGAAATAAATATTAGAAAATTTTTGGCTAATAACATTGATGGTCTTATATCAAAAGAGGATTACGAAACTTTATCTAAAATCACAGATTTTTCAATTGACACAATTCATTCTATTGAAAGTATGGTTTTCAAAACTTTTAAAAAATATAACTTTGTTACTAATCTTGTAAAATATAATAATTTTCTAATTTATTTGATTATAAGTTTATATAGAGTTAGTGAAAAAAGAGAGATTGAAGAGATAGATAATGACAATATAAAATCTAAAAACAAGGAAATTAGTAAAGTTAGCTTAGAAATTTATAATGAGATTTGTAGGCTTTATAAGATAAAATTCAATGAAGCTGAACTGTTTTATATAGATATAAATTTATCAACAAATACAGATTCTATAAATACCAATGATTTAAAATTAGAAAAATTAATAGATTATATTCTAGAAAAAATAAAAATAGCTATGAATATTAATTTAGTTGATAATGTAAATTTAAAGTCATCGCTAAATGCACATTTAGGGCCTATGATCGAAAGAGGAAAAATCGGTATAAAACTTAAAAATCCGCTATTAGAAGATATAAAAAAAGATCATATTGCTTTGGAATGTGCAAAAATTAGTAAATATTATATTCAAAAAAAATACAAAATAAATATAGATGAAGATGAGTTAGGATATATTGCCTTGCATTTTAGTGCGGCTATTGCTGAAAAGAGGGAGAATTTAAATAAAAAGAATGTTCTTTTGGTTTGTGCTAGTGGCAAAGCTACAGCAAAAGTTTTAAAATATAGATTTTTACACGAATTTTCCAAATATATAAATATTCTAGATACTAGCGATTATCTGAAATTAAAAGAAATTAATATAAAAAAATATAATTTAATAGTAACAACTATTCCTTTGGATTTATATACAGATATTCCAGTTGTAGAAGTAAGTGCATACCTATATAAAAAAGATATTAGCCAAATATTAAGGATACTGAAAAATAAAAATATTTTTGATAACATTAAATGTTTATTTGATAGAGAATTATTTTTTAATATTAAAGAAAATTGTAACCACAAAGATATATTAGATTTTTTATCGAAAAAAGTGAATAAAAGAACGGGGATCGATTCCAAAATTTATTATAAAGAATTAATAGATAGAGAAGAATTAGCCTCTACATGTTTTGAAAATAAAGTTGCAATCCCTCATCCTCTCAATTCAGTATGCAATGAAAATTTTATATCTGTACTTATAAATAAAAATTCTATAAAATGGAAAAATCAAAAAGTTAATATTGTTATTTTAATAAACATAAATGAATTAATAGACAATGAAATAGTAGAAAACTTTTATAAGATTTTAAGTGAATATTTAACAAATAATGATAAAATATTAAAATCAATGCAAGCTGAAAATCTAGAGGAGTTTCTAAAAGAATTTTTAAATTAATAATTTGTATAACAAAAACAGAATAGTATCAATAAGATAATCCTCTTTAAGAGTAACTTCCTACAAACAAAAACAGGTGTTAGCATTTATTTTGCTAACACCTATTTTTTTGAAAATATTTTAATAAATTTACGCGCTTATTAAAATTTTAAGACAATATTATAACTAGGTTTTAAAATATTAATTAAAGTTGATGTAATTTTTATATTCCATCTTCAAAATTATCGTCTTCAATTTCGTTTTCGTTTTTGTATTGTATTACTGATTCTCTTCCGATATTAATTATTTCTTCAACGCTATCATCAAGATTTCCAGAAGAATTTAAAGCTTGATAAAGACTTGCAAAATTTAAACCTGCTATAACTCTTACGTTTGGAAGATCTCCCAAAGTCATTACAGCTCTATTAAATGGAGTTCCTCCTGCAAGATCGGCAAGAACTATAACATTATCATAATCTTTTAATGATTTGTAATTTTCTTTTAATTTTTGGTCAAATTCATCAAGATTATCATTTTCTTTAAATTCTTGTATTTTTAAATTTTCAAATTCTCCTGCAATCATCTTAACAGCGGAATAAACTCCGCTGGCAAGAGATGCATGACTTGTTGCTATAACTGCATTAGCCATTAAAATACTCCAATATAGGCACCAGCTACACCGAGGATTAATAAGAAGGCAATACATTTAATTGGAGTCCATTTTTTCTTTGTCAATAAGAAAAATAGCAACAAAGTTATAGCTAGGGGTACAAGATCTGGAATTATTCCATCTAAAACTTCTTGAATTTTAACTTTAACAGGTTGTTCTTCGTAAGTGTTAAATTCGATTTCGGATTTTCCATTTCCTAAATCTCTTATAACTGCTCCATCATTTAATTCTTTTTTATCTTTGTCTTTATATAATAATTCGTCATATTCTGATAACTCATCGTTATTAACAACTGTATCTACTAGAACAGGTGCATTTGTTGTACCATTATCTACTTCAAGTGCTATTGAAGTATCGCCATATACGCTTACTAAAGCTCCTACAACCAATACTCCAAGAATTGATGCTGCTCTAGTAAATTCTTTAGCGTTTTGCGTCAAAACATCAATGGCAGATTCGCCCATCCTATATGACCAATTCATCAACCAAAATCTTATAGCAAATTGGCATATATTAAATACTACAAAGAAAAGTATAGGACCTGCAATTGAGCCCTGCAAGGCCATGTTTGAAGAAATACCTGCAACGATTGGTACAAGGGTAAACCAGAATAAGGCATCTCCTATTCCTCCCAAAGGTCCCATGGCTGCAACTCTTACGGCTCTTATTGTTGGAATTTCTACTTTATTTTCTTCTAGTGAAAGGATAATTCCCATAACAAATGTTATAAGGAAAGGATGGGTATTAAAAAATTCTAGGTTGTGAGCCATTGATTTAGAAAGGTCATCCTTATTTGTGTGAATTTTTTCAAGACCTGGCAAAATTGAATATAACCATCCACCAGCTTGCATTCTTTCGTAGTTAAATGATGCTTGAAGAAATAATGATCTCCATACCATCTTATTTAATGTTTTTTGATCTAGTTTTTGACTAGGATTGGTATCTTTATAAGAATTCATATCATTATATTCCATCTTCTTCTCCTCCTTCAAAATTTGCAGATGCACTTACATTTTTTAATCCTACATGAACTTGGTAATCCCAGAAAGCAAGTGCAAATCCTATTAATGAAATTATTAATAGAGCTGAACCAGATAGGGATTCGTTAGCCATTACAATAACTGCAAGGGCAAATCCGATAAAGAAAAATCCCCAAAGATCTCTTGAAACCATAAGTCTTAATAAAACTGCAAAACCTACAAATTTCATCATACCACCAGCAACTCCAAGACCGTGCATTAGAGTTTCTGGAATCATAGCTGCAAGTTTAGCACCGAATGAAGATCCTGCTATAAAGAATAAAACTACTATAATACCAAAAATACTTCCCAAAAGAATCATTGCGAAATAATTGATTTTTTCGATTCCTTTAGGGTCTGCATCTTTTGCATATTGATCAGCTTTTGCCATAACTGGACTCATCAAAGTAAATATAATTGTAACACCATATTGACCTAAAAGTGCAAAAGGAATTGCTGCAGCTACTGCTGCATTAGGTTCAAGACCTGATGTTACGGCAAAAATAACAGAAACTATTCCGCCTATAACTGCATTTGGAGGTTGAGCTCCACCTATAGGCATATTTCCTATTGTCATTAATTGATAAGTTGCCCCAACTATAAGTCCTGTGTGCATATCTCCCAAGATAGCTCCTATAACAGGACCTGTAATTATAGGTTGATATAATGATTCTAGGAAAGAGAATTGGTCAATAGCTACTACAAAAGTAACTAGAAAAATTAAAATTATTTGTAATATATTAAAGTTCATACAATCCTCCTAGATATTTTATGAAAATAATTTATTAATGTCTTCTGCTGATTCAGTAGGTACCTTTCTAATTTCTAGATTGACACCTTTTTCTTTAAGTTTTTTAAAAGCCTCAACGTCGCTGTCGTCAACAGCAACAACTCCTGCAACTTGTCTTTTGCCTTCAGCCATGTGCATATTTCCTATATTAAGATCTTTAATAGGAACACCGCCTTCAACAAGTGTTAGAACGTCTTTTGGGCTTTCACATATTATGAAAATTTTTTGCCTATCAGCAGCCTTGTGTATAGTATCAATTGTCTTTTGAAGAGTCCAAAACCTAGTAGCAACACCATTAGGAGCAGCCATAGTCATAAGATTTTGTCTCATTTTATTATTTGCTACATCATCATTTGCAACAAGAATAAGATTTGCGCCAATAACCTTTGTCCATTGAGTAGCAACTTGTCCGTGTAATAGTCTATTGTCTATTCTAGTTAGAACAATATTAGGCATAATAAAACTTCCTTTCAAATTAATTTAGTATTTCACTAATAGAGTAACGGCTAACTTTAATTTCAACATCCTTGGCAATTTTGATGATAGCATAATCTTCTTTCAAAGAAACAATTTTTCCATAAATACCATCAGTCAACATAACTTCCTTGCCAGGTTTAAGATTTTTGTGTAAGCTTTCAAAATATTTCTTTTTCTTTTTTAGATTTCTGTGGCTTAATATTTGACTGATTAGTACAAAAATAGCTATAAAAATCAATAAAACCAAGGATGTCCTTGCTATTTCACCTAACATAATCCTCCTTTCTTAAATTATCGAAATAATTTTAAAAATTTTTAGAAACATTTTCCCGAATTTTAAAAAAATTATTCTCTAAATTTGAAATATAATTGCCAAAATTTTAAAGTGAGAAAAATTTTATAAAAATAGGATATTTTCTAGAAAACCAGAAAAATAAATCAAAATATTTATCTGGTAATTACCATTATTTTATATAAAATTAATTGATATGTCAAGAATTAATTAAAAAAATAATTTTAAAAGCTAATTTAAGCATAAAAAAGTCAAAGCAAACTAATAAAAAAACAAATTACAATAATAAAAATCCAATCAAAAATTATTCTTACAAGAAAAATAAATTTTTCAAATTAAAGAAAACGATAAATTGAAAAAAAGAAATTATAAAAATTTTTAATGGTTAGAAAATTTTAATTTGAGATTTTTATAATTAAAAATTATTTTTAAATCCTGAATTTAAATTTATTTCCTTGACCTTGGTCTTTATTTTATATATACTAATATTAGCAATGGTAGTTACCAATGAAAAACTTTTAAAAAGGATGGTATCATATGAGAGAAGTTTTTTTGGGGATTGATGGCGGTGGAACAAAAACGGCTTTTGTTCTTGAAGTTAATAAAAAATTATATGAGCACAAGGAAAAAACTATTCACTTAAAGCAAATTTCTAGAGATGAATTTTTTAAAAGATTAAAAAATGGAATTGAAATTTTAGTAAAAAAGGCTGGAATAGAAATTTCTGATATTGATTTTACTTTTTTGGCTATGCCGGGCTTTGGTCAATTTAAGGAAGATGAATCTTTTATTCTTGAAAGTCTTGAAAAAAATTTGGGCTCTAAAAATTTCAAAGTTGGAAATGATTGTTTAAATGGTTGGGCAGGCTCTTTGAATGCGAATGCTGGTATTAATTTGGTTCTTGGAACTGGCTCAATTGGTTTTGGTGTTGATAATAATGGAAACAGTATGATGTGTGGTGGCTGGGGACCTTTGCTTGGAGATGAGGCTAGTGGATATTATATTGGTCTTAAAATTTTAAATATTTTTACAAAAATTTCTGATGGTAGATATGAAAAAAGTCCGATTTATGATCTATTGAAAAATGAATTGGAAATCTCTGATGATTTTGAAATAATTACTTTGGCGAATAATATGCAAAGAGATGAGCTTGCAAGTCTTTCTAAAATTTTTTCTAAGGCAATTGATGAAAATGATATTTATGCTTTAAATCTTTTGGATGATGTTGCAAAAGAGTCTAGCCTTGTTATAAATACTCTTATCAAAAAATTGGATTTTAAAGGTGCTGTTAAGGTTTCATATTCTGGTGGCGTTTTTAATTTGGGTCAAAGATTGCTTGATAAGATTGAACAATATGCTGATGATAGGGTGGAGATTGTAGAGCCTTTTGCAAATCCTTCTATTGGTTCTTTGATTTTGGCAAAAAAATTTTATGAAAAAGGAGAGATGATTTGATTTTAAGTATAACGGCAAATCCTTCTGTTGATATTTCATATAATATTGAAAATCTCAAAATTGATGATGTTAATAGGGTTGAGCTTGTAAATAAAGATGCAGGTGGCAAGGGCATTCATGTTTCTTATGTTTTGAATGAATTGGGAGAAAATGTAATAAATTCTGGTTTTGTTGGTGGAAAACTTGGGGAATTTATTGAAAAAAGGCTTGATGAAAGAAAAATATCCCATGATTTTATTAAACTTGATGATGAAACTAGAAATTGTATTGCGATAATTCATGATAATAAGCAAACAGAAATTCTAGAAAAAGGTCCAAAGATTGGCTTGGAAAAGGAAAAAGAATTTTTGGCTCATCTTGAAAAATTATCAAAAAATATTGAAATAATAAATATATCTGGTTCTTTGCCAAAAGGTCTTGATGCAAGTTTTTATCAAAAAATTATAAAATTTGCAAAAGAAAATAAAATATTTGTATCGCTTGATACATCTGGCAATACTTTGAAAGAAATTGTTAGAGGAAAAATCAAACCTGATTTAATAAAGCCGAATGAAACAGAAATAAAAGATATTATTGAAAAAGATTTTCCAAAAAATGAAGAGGAAATAAGAAAAATATTTGAAAAATCTCCACTTAAAGATATTCCTTATGTAATTATTTCTCAAGGAAAAGATGGGGCTATATTTAAAATAAAAAATAAAATTTACAAAGCGAAAGTTCCAAAGGTTAAAGCTATAAATCCTGTTGGAAGTGGCGATTCGACCTTGGCTGGAGCCTTATCTGCAATTTTTAATAAAGAAGATGATGAAGATTTTATAAAAAAATCAATGACTTGTGGACTTTTGAATGTTCTAAATGAGGAAATTGCCCACATAAATATAAATGATTTTGATAAATACAAAGAAAAAATAGAAATTAAGGAGTTAATATGAAAATTTCAAAAGAAAAATTAGAAAATCTAAAAAAATTAGCAAATGAAGATGGAGTAATAGCAGCTCTTGCCATAGACCAAAGAGGTTCTATGGAAAAAATGATGAATAAAGCAAATGAATCATTGAATAATGTTGAAGGAATTTCTGAATTTAAAAGACAAGTTTCAAAAGAGCTTACTCCTTTTTCATCATCAATTTTGTTAGATCCAATTTATGGAAAAACTGCTATTGATGCAAAAGATGAAAATGCGGGTTTGATTATAAGCTACGAGCAAACTGGATATGATGAATATGAAGTAGGCAGACTTCCTAAATTAATTGATTTTATGTCAGGACTTAGGGCAAAAGAAATGGGAGCAAACGCATTAAAAGTTCTCTTGTATTATGATGTTGACGAAGATGAGAAAATAAATGATGTAAAAAAAGCTTGGGTTGAAAGAGTTGGCTATGAGGCAGAAGGCTTAGGACTTCCATATTTTTTGGAAATTGTAACTTATGATTATACACTTGATAATGAAAAAGATGAAAAATATGCAAAAGTTAGACCAAAAAAAGTAATTGAAGCTATGAAAGAATTTGATAATCCTAAGTATAAGGTCGATGTTTTGAAAGTAGAAACACCAGTTAATATGAATTTTGTAGAAGGCTATGGGGAAAATTTTGTTTATAGCAAAGACCAAGCTAAGAAATTTTTTAAAGACCAAGCTGATGCAACAAGTATTCCATTTATATTCTTATCAGGTGGAGTAAGCGCAGAACTTTTCAAAGAAACTTTGGTTTTTGCCAAAGAAGCAGGCTCAAATTTCAATGGAGTTTTGTGCGGTAGAGCTACATGGAAAGATTGCGTTGATATATATGCAAAAGATACAGAAAAATCAAAACAATGGCTTAAAGAACAAGGAAAAGAAAATATTCAAAGCTTAAATGAAGTTTTAAAAGAAACAGCTGTTTCAATATTTGAAAAAATTGAAAAATAAAAATTTGAAAAATAAATTAAGATAATTATTAATAAATCAATTAAATTGGTCTTGAATAAAGTACCAGAGAAGATATAATATTATTTATATGATGGTTACTACCAATGAAGGAGGGCGTAATGCTTTTAGATGAAAGTAAGTTGGAAGAAAAAGATTTTAAATACACTTACACAGAAATTTTAAATCAAGCAGATACATGGCTTGAAGTTTATAATTTATACGAAAAAAGAAAAAATGATATAGAAAATTTTTTAAAAAAAGTTGGCAAAGATTGTAAGGTTATTTTTACAGGGGCAGGAACAAGTGAATACGTTGGAAACATTGCCCTTGATTATTTGAAAACTCATGGAGAATTTGAATTCGAATCAGTTGCAACAACAGATTTGGTTTCAGCTCCTTACCTACATTTTGAAAAAAATAAAAAAACACTTTTGGTTTCTTTTGCAAGAAGTGGGAATTCCCCAGAATCTCTTGCAGCTGTAAAACTGGGCAAGCAAATCGTAGATGATTTTTATAATTTGCCTATAACTTGTGCAAAAGAAGGAAAACTTGCTCAAGCTTTGAAAGATGATGAAAATTCTTATGTATTTTTGGAACCAGAAATAACAAATGATAAAGGATTTGCTATGACAAATTCATTTTCATCAATGTTGCTTGCGACTTTATTGATTTTTGATACAAAAACACAAAATAAAAAAGAAATCGTAGAAAAAATTTCAAAACTTGGAAAAGAAATTTATAATAACTTGGAAGAAATTGAAAATTTAGTAAATTTTGATTTTAATAGGGTTGTATATCTTGGATCAGGTCCTTTGGGAAAATTAACAAAAGAAGCAAGATTAAAAATTCTAGAATTAACAGCTGGAGAAGTAGCAACAATTTGGGAATCATCAATGGGATTTAGGCACGGTCCAAAATCATTTGTTGATGAAAATACTCTTGTAATTTCTTTTGTTTCATCAAATCCTTACACAAGATTATATGATTTAGATATTTTAGATGAAATAGCAAATGATAAAATAGCAAAAAAAATAATAGGAATTTCAAATTCAAAATTAGATAGGGATTATGAGTTGATATTTGAAGAGGATGGATTAGATGATGTATATCTTTGCCCTGCCTATATAATTATTGGACAAATAATTGCCTTAGTAACCAGCCTTAGAGTAGGAAATACTCCAGATAATCCATCAAGAACACACACAGTAAACAGGGTTGTAAAGGGCGTTACAATCCACGATTATAAAAATTAAGGAGAATAAAAAATTATGTCAGCTCTTTACTCAAAACTCATAGATGAGTTGATCACAAAAATTTCCTTTATGGAAAAAGGAGACAAGCTCCCATCAGAAAGGCAACTTTGTAAAGACTACAATGTATCAAGAACAACTGTAAGAAATGCAGTTGGCTCTTTGGTAAATTCTGGCATGCTTTATCAAATTCAAGGAAAAGGAACTTTTGTTAGAGAACAAAATAGGCAAAATCTTTCAAATTATTATTCTTTTACTGAACAAACAAAAAGAAATGGCAAAAAGCCAAAATCAATTGTTATAAATTTTGAAATAAAAGAAGCAAATAGCGAGCTAAAAAAATTGTTAAAATTGGAAAAAGATGACAAGATAATTAAATTTGATAGGCTTAGGCTTGCTGATGACATAGCAATGATGTATGAAACAACAATTATTCCTTACAAAAGATTTTCAAAAATAAATAAACAATTATTATCAAAAAAAGCCCTTTATGATATATTTGATGAATTATTTAATACAAAAATCTACCAAGTTAAGGAAAGTTTTTCAGTATCAAGCGTAGAAAATGAAAAGGCAAAAGCTTTAAATATGAAAAGCCAGAGTCCTTGTTTAAAAATTCAAAGAGAAAGTTTTGATATAGAAAATATAATGATAGAATATACAATTTCTTATGCGAGAGCAGATAAATTCTATTATGAAACATCTTATAATCCCCAATCATTAATTAAGTAGGTCAAAATGACCTGCTTTTTTATTTTCTAAAATATAAATCAATAAAATAGAAAAGCAAATAAATATTATTAAAAAAATATCAAAACTTGTTTAATTTTTTAAAAGCAGTATATTAAGACTGTATAAATTTTAAAATATGGAGGAAAAAAATGAAATTTAATAAAAATTTAAAATATGGAGCATCTGCTCTTGCCCTTGCTCTTTTACTTTCAGCTTGTTCTGGAGAAAATGCAAAAAATGCAAAGGAAGACGCAAAAGATGCTGTAAGCAATACAAAAGCAGCAGTTTCAGAAGAAGTAAATTCAGTTAAAGACAAGGCTGAAGACAAAAAAGATGAGATGACAACAGGAATTGAAGATAAAGAATTTAAAATCTCACTTGATGATGCTGTTAAAAAATTTAAAGAAGAATTTAAGGCGGATGAGATAGAAATTTCATCTCTTGAATTTGATGAAGATAATGGAAAATATGCTTATGACATCAAAGGATTTAATGGAAATGATGAATATGAAGCAAAAATAGATGCTGATAGCGGAGAAATTTTGTCAAAAGAACAAGACAAAGAAGATGATTCTAGTGATAAAAAAGCTATCGATCTTACAAAAATAAAAGATTCAAAAGAAGCTATTAAAAAAGCACTTGAAAACAACAAGGGATTTGTAAAATCCTATGAATTAGATGTAAATGATGAAGGAAAAACAGTTTACGAAATCGACGTTGTTGGCGGAGACGATGTAGAACTTGACGCTGAAACTTTGGATATAATTCAAAAATAATAGGAAATTTAAAAAAATAATTGATTTTAAATTCTTAGCTTGTATAATGAAAGTGTAAAGAAACTAATGTATAAGATGCATTAAAAAAGACAGGAATCGCACTCCTGTCTTTTTTTGTGGCTTAATGTTTTGCTTAATTCTTATCGTCAAGCCATTTGCAAATAAAATCATAGATAAAATTTGCTATAACGCTAAGAATAATTGAAACTAATATATTTTTAAGATGCATAATACTCACCTCCTTTTTAAATTATGGAGATGTTAGCAAAACATCATTTATATTTTATCACAAGAATTATTTAAAAAATAGGAAATTTCAAAATGGATTTTCTAATTTTAACTTGTATAATGAAAGTGTATAGAAGTTAACAAGTTATATGCATTTAAAAAGACAGGAATTGCGCTTCCTGTCTTTTTTTGCTTTAATCTTTGCATAAATTTCTATAAACTTAGGAATAATATAAAGAAACTTATTCCTAATATTAATTCAATCAATCCTACTTTTTTTGCATATTTTTCATCTTTTAATCCGTTTTTATAATCTTTTTCAAAGTTATTTATAAAATTATATTTTTTCTTAAAATAAATATTGAATCCAAAAAATATAAAGGCAATTGCCAATATTAAACTTATTATTTTAAATAATTTCATAAATTTCTCCTAGTAAGGAGCATTTTCTGGTTGTGCTCCCAATTTTTTTATCTCTATTCTTAAAATTTTTGCAAGTTTTGGCAAAATTATTAACAAAACTATGGTGTGAAATACGAAATTTATTGCCATCGTCGGAACTCTCACAGCAAATTGTGCCATAAATGGATTGCCAGTAAGTTGGCTAGTCCAAAGGGTATTTAAAAATAAACTGGTTATAAGAGAGTTTAAAATCGTAGCAAATACAATATTTTTTCTTGTGATTTCTTTTCTATAAAAAAAGAAAGTATAGATTAGGGCTGTGGCAATTTTTGTTGTAACAAAGGGAAAATAAAATCCTCCAGCTGTTGGGAAAATTAAATTTGAAATTACATCAATAATTATTGATGCAAAAACAGCAAGTGATGGATTAAAAATCGAGCACATAGCTGACGTTACAATAAAACCCAGTCCAACTTTTTGACTTACTGTAGTTATAGAAAAAAATCTTGAAACTACAATTGATAATGCCATAAAAAAAGATAGCAAAATCAAAGTTCTGATGTTCTTTAAATTTTTCATTTTTCCTCCTATTTGGTAGTCTGCCATCATAGGAAATGATGTAGCGGATGCAGGTTAAAATCTTTCGTCTAGAAACAACATCCCATTTTCTAGCACTTAACGCCTTAACCCTACTCTACCTATTTTATTTTTCTATATAATTATATCACTTAAAAATTTAAATAGAAATTATCTTTAATTTTCATTATCACACATAAGTTTATTTGCAAATTTTCCCATAATAAAAGGAGTAAAAAAACTTGTAAGTAAAACACCAAGAGCGATTTGAGCCGTTGCAGTTTGAGAAATAGCTGAAAGACTTTGGTCGCTATTAGCCAAAATTTCTGGAACAGAAGTTGAAAGACCAGCAATAGATGAAATTCCTATACTTGTTATACCATTCTCCTTTAAAATTTTTCTTTCATAGAAAAATAATATAGGCAAAGTTAAAATATAAAATAAAATACTTATAAAAATCCCTTGAAAACTAGCCTTGAAAGCGCTAATTAAATTTATACCAGAACCAAAAGACCAGCCCATAAAAGGAGTCAAAATATTAATAGCAGGATAAAAAAATTCAGCCATTTGACGGTCAAAATTTCCAATAATTATACCAAAAATCAAAGGAATTAAAATCGAAATAAGAGGGGTCCAATCAATTACAGAACTTTTTGAAATTGAAAAAATCAAAATAGGAAAAGCGGGCATACACAAAATTTCTGCAAGAGAAAAAGCTGCAATATCATCCTTGTCCCCATAATCATAAGAAAGAGCAAGATATAAAGCAGGATTTAAAGAACAAATACAAGTGATAAAAGCAAGAGCAGAAATTCCAAAAATTCCATCAAGTCCAAAAAATTTAACAAACAAAATTCCAAAAATAAGAGAAATAATGAATTTTAATAAAAGGATAGAGCCTTGTTTTCTGATGATATTTTTCAAATTTTTCAAATCAAGAGAAGTTGCAGACAAAAAACAAATCAAACCGAGAATATAATTTATCCCATTTTTTGTAAAAAAAGTCCCAGAAACTGTACCAACATTAAAAAAATTTGGAAAAAAAGTATAAAAAATTGCAGAAATCAACATAGGAATAAGCAAAAGCCCTCCTGGGAATTTTTTCATAAATTTTAACATAAAAACTCCTTTTATCATTATAAAAAAAGAATTTTCCTAAAAATTTAAGAAAATTCTAATTTTTTTAATTATTTTCAATATCAAGTTTTAATTGAATATTGTATTCGTCCTTGATTTTTTCAATTAGTCTTTGAGCAAGATCCTCAATATTTTCATCAGGAAAAATTTCCTCTTTTTTAACTTCCTTGTAAGGAAGGACAATATATTTAATCTTGTTATTTTTCAAAATTACAGCAGAACCTTTTTTGTCAGCAAGCCTTGCAATTTTTGAAAAATTTTTGTTAGCAGTGGATATAGAAACTAAATTGTCGCCATTAATTTTCATACAAGCCTCCTATCCTATTTATAGCCATTTTACAAAAATTTAAAACAAAAATAAGAAAAGGCAATATGTAAAATTTAAAAATTCCATATTATTTTAAAACATAAATCCAATAAAAATTAAATCATATCAATTAGTTAAAATGAAACAAATAATTTAGAACAGCTCTTCATCTTCATCATTTGAAAAATCAATATCTTCAAGACTTGACATAGTGGTTGCCCAGTTTTTTTCAACAGCCTTTAAAGCCTTATCCAAATCTCTTTTTTTCAAAAATTTGATAATTTCTGCGTGTTCATCAAAACTTGACATCTTGTGGCTATCATCCTCAAAAAAATAAATATCCACCCTAGAAACTTTTCTTTTTAAACCATCAAGCAAAGATTCGATTTCTTTGTTTTGTGCAAGATCAATAATTTCTTTGTGAAAAGCTTGGTCTAATTCTAAAATTTTTATATGATTTTTTTTGTCTTGAACTTTTTTAATATTTTCATTAATATATTCAAGATTTTCTATCATTTCATCATTAATATTTTCAAATCCAAGCTCCAAAGCAAGTTTTTCCAAACTAGAAATTATAGGATAAATATTTAAAGTTTCATCAACATCGATAGGAGCAACCATTGTCCATCTGTTTGCCTTTGACAAAATAAGCCCCTCATCTTCAAGCCTTAAAATAGCCTCTCTAACAGGAGTTCTAGAAATCCCCAGGGCCTCAGACAATTCATTTATACGAATTTTTGATTTAGGTTTTAATTCGCCAGAAATGATTTTTTTTGAAATAAGGTCATAGGCTTCATCTTTTATAAATTTTCTTTTAATTGGAGAAGGTGTAAAATCCATAATAATTCCTTTCTTATTTCTTATAAGTATTATATCACATATTAGAAAATTTTAACAATTTTCTCTTAATTTTTAAATAAAAATTCATAGGCAAATGAAAATTATTTTGTTTTTATTGAAAAAATCTGAAAAAATTTTTAAAAGAATTTAAAAATAAAATTTTTTAAAAATAAATTTGCAAAAAAATATTTTGCTAGTAACATAGATTTATAAGAAAAAATAGATAGATGACGGGAAGAGTAAGGATTTTACTTTTTTTACAGAGAAAAAGTGTTTGCTGAGAGCTTTTGATTAAGATTATCCCCAAGACCACCCCTGATATTTTCGCTAATACGAAAGGCATGACCTGCCTTAAAACATTAATGAGTATAAATTAAGGTGGAACCACGACACATCGTCCTTTGGGATGGTGTGTCTTTTTTATTTAAAAATTTTAAATTCTATCTTATAAATTTATTTAATGGTTGTGCTTTATTTGAAATTTGTTACTAAATCTTTCTGAAATTTAAGAAAGTGTGGATAAAAATTTTTAAGGAGTGAGAAAATGATAAAAATTAAATTACCTGATGAAAGTGTAAAAGAATATGAGAAAGGCGTAAGTGTTGGAGATGTTACAAAAGATATTTCCGAAGGCTTATTCAGATCAGCTTTGGGTGCTGTAGTTAATGGAAAAGTTATGGGCTATGCTGAACCTATAAATGAAGATTCTGATTTTAAGGTTATAAAATTTGAAGACAAAGAAGGAAAAGAAATTTTTTGGCATACAACAAGTCATTTGATGGCTGCTGCTATTAAAGAAATTTGGCCTGATGCAAAATTTGCAATTGGACCTGCAATTGAAAGCGGATTTTATTATGATATAGATCTTGAACACAGATTTGTTCCAGAAGATCTTCCAAAAATTGAAGAAAAAATGAAAGAAATTGCCAAAAAAGATTTGAAAATGGTAAGAAAAGAAATTTCAAGAAATGAGGCTTTGGAATATTTCAAAAAAGAAAACCAAGAATACAAGGTTGAATTAATTGAAGATTTGCCAGAAGACGAAATTATTACTCTTTATGAAATGGGCGATAATGTATTTGTTGATCTTTGCAAGGGAGCTCATCTTCTTTCAACAAAATCAATCAAGGCAATCAAATTAAATTCTATAGCTGGTGCTTATTGGAGAGGCGATTCTGATAGAAAAATGCTTCAAAGAATTTATGGTATAAGCTTTGAAAAGAAAAAACAATTAGATGAATACATTGAACTTCAAGAGGAAGCTAAAAGACGTGACCACAGAAAAATTGGTAAAGAAATGAATTTATTTTCTTTCCACGATGAAGCTCCAGGATTCCCATTCTTTAAAGAAAACGGAATGATTTTAAGACATGAGCTTTTAAATTGGTGGACAGATGTTTTAGCTGAAAATGGTTACGGCGAAATTCAAACTCCACTTATTATGAACGAAGAATTGTGGCACAGATCAGGTCACTGGGATCATTACAAAGAAAATATGTATTTTACAAAAATTGACGGGGAAAATTATGCAGTTAAACCAATGAACTGCCCTGGATCAGTTTTAGTTTATGGAGAAGAACCACATTCATACAGAGATCTTCCAATTAGACTTGCAGAATATGGTCAAGTTCACAGACATGAATTGTCAGGAGCCCTTCATGGACTTTTCAGAGTAAGAACATTTACTCAAGATGATGCTCACGTTTATTGTCTTCCAAGCCAAGTAAAAGATGAAGTATTTAAAATGATCGACCTTGCAGATCTTTTATATTCAACATTTGGCTTTAAATATAAAATAGAATTATCAACAAGACCAGATGATTTTATGGGAAAAATTGAAGAATGGGATTTTGCAGAAAAAGCCCTAGAAGATGCTTTGATTGAAAGAGGAATTGATTATACAATAAATCCAAAAGATGGGGCATTCTACGGACCAAAAATTGACTTCCACTTAGAAGATGCAGCAAAAAGAACATGGCAATGTGGAACAATCCAACTAGATTTCCAATTACCACAAAACTTTGACCTAACATATATAGACGAAAATGGCGAAAAGAAAAGACCAGTAATGCTTCACAGAGCCCTTCTTGGATCAATCGAAAGATTTATTGGTTCAGTTACAGAACAATTTGCAGGAAGATTCCCACTTTGGATAAATCCAAAACAAATTGCAATCATTCCAGTATCAGATAAATTTGCAGATTTCGCAGATGATTTGGCTAAAAAAATCAAAGAAGCTGGCTACAGAGTAGAAGTTGACCACAGAAGTGAGGGAGTGGGATATAAAATAAGACAAGCCCAACTTATGAGAACAAACTACATGCTAGTAGTAGGTGAAAACGAAGAAAATTCTGGAAAATTAACAGTAAGAAATAGGGATGGAGAAGAAACAAAAGACGTATCTTTCGAAGAATTTATTGAAAAATTAGATGAAGAAAGAGATAATAAATCTTTAGAGTCAATATTTTAAATAGATATTTTAGAAGATTAGGGTTATAATTTAATCATTGGATTTAAGTCTAATGACGATTATTTCCCTTATTTTCTTTGTATATTGAATAAAATATTTTAAAACTTTATGATTTAGGAGGTTTTTTATTAATAATGGAAAAATTTAATGCTTTAATCTTGGGAACAGATTCCAATTCTTACTCCGTGGCAAGAAGTTTCTATGAAGCTTTTTCAAAAAAAGCTATTGTAGCTGGCAGTGCAGTATTAGTACCTTTTGTCGATTCAAAGATTGCTGATATTAATACAAAAAAGAATTTTTCAACAGATGATGATGTTTTTGTAAAACATTTAAATAAGATAGGTAAGAAACACAAGGATGAAAAATTAGTTTTTTTTGTACCAACTGAAGAATATATGTCAATGCTTTTAAAAAATCTTGACAGATTAGAATTTGATTACGAAATTCCATACCCTAACAAAGAAATGGGAGAAAAACTTATAGAAAAATCAAATTTTTATAAGTTATTAGATAAAAACAATATCATTTATCCAAAAACTCAACTAATAAATAAGGATAATTTGGATCAGTTGGATCTTGATGGCGACCTTTTTTTAAAAGCTGATGATTATTCACAATTTTTGGATTTAGACCTTAAAAATAAGAAAAAGGGTTATAAAATAAAATCAAAACAAGAGGCAATAGATATTTTAAAGGAAATATTTGAAAAAGGCTACGATCATAATATGATAGTCCAAGAATATATAAATGGAGTAGATGGAAGCGAATATTCCCTCAATGGATATAGAGCTAATGATGGAAAAGTTTCAATGACCTTAGCTAGAAATTTATTATCAGATCATAGAGATATGTGGGTTGGCAATCATCTTGTTCAAATCGACTATCAAGATGAAGAATTTTATGAAATTGCAAAAAAAATAGTTGAAAAAATAGATTATTATGGTTTATTTAACTTTGACTTCAAAAAAGATTCTAAGACAGGAAAAATTTATTGTTTGGAAATGAATGTAAGACAAGGTAGAACTTTCTACTATACAAATCTTTCAGGTGTAAATTTAATAGAGCTTGCTATAAAAGATAAGGTATTTGGCGAATCCTATGAAAAAAGACCAGACAAAAAATTTATGCTAAAAGCATTGTCAGATAGCTTTATAATAGATAATATTAATAAAGACTTGCTTGACGATTTTAACGAAAGATTAAGTTTTTCTCAAAATCCATTAATAAATGATCAAGATGATTCTAGAAAAAGAAGAAAAACAGTAGAAAAAAGTATAATAAGAAGAGAAAAGCAAATTGAAAATGAAGAATAAATAGCGGCTTTTGCCGTTATTTTTTCTGTTTTTTTTGTTTAAAGAAAGGAGTTTTGATGGCAGAAGTAAAATCAGAAAAACTTGGGAAAATGCCTGAGGGAAAATTATTGTTTGAAATGAGTCTTCCAATTATAATTTCCATGCTTGTTCAAGCAATTTATAATATTGTCGATTCAATTTTTGTAGCTAGATTATCAGAAAAAGCTCTTACGGCTGTAACAATTTCTTTTCCAATTCAAAATATAATTATTGCCTTTAGTGTTGGATTATCCATTGGTGTTTCGGCACTGTTGTCTAGGTATTTGGGAATGAAAAATGAGAAAAAGGCGAGCAGTGTTGCGGTTCACGGAATAATTTTATCAGCACTTATGTCTTTGATTTTTGTTTTTATTGCAATATTTTTTGTTGAACCTTTTATAAAAATGCAAACAAATGATCCTAAAATTATTTCTTATGGTATAGATTATCTTCACATAGTTTGCCTATTTTCTTTGGGGGTATTTTTCCAAATATTTTTTGAAAAACTTCTCCAATCAACAGGGCTTACAGTTTATACCATGGTTACCCAAGTCATTGGGGCGGTTATAAATATAATTTTAGATCCCATTTTTATTTTTGGACTTTTTGGATTTCCAAGACTTGAAGTTAAAGGTGCTGCTATTGCAACAGTTACTGGGCAAATTTTGGGAGCTTTGATAGGACTTTTATTAAATTTAGTAAAAAATAAGGAAGTAAAATTAACTTTCAAAGGATTTTCAATGTCCCATTTGATTTTTAAAGAAATTTTTTCAATAGGGCTTCCGGCAGCTTTGATGAATGCAATCACATCCTTTGCAACATTTTTTATAAATACAATCCTTGCAGGATTTGGCCAATCAGCCATAGCAGTTTATGGGGTAATGTTTAAACTACAAAGTTTTGAATTTATGCCAGTTTTGGGAATATCAAACGCTATAGTTCCGATAATTTCTTACAATTTTGGGGCGGGAAACAAAGAGAGAATAAAAAAATCAATAGAATTATCAATCACGTGGGCAACCCTTATGATAATTTTTGGTATGATAATATTTATGGTATTTCCAGAGACAATTTTAAATTTATTTTCAGCTACAGATAAAATGAAAGAAATAGGAATACCAATGATTAGAATTGTTGCGATTTCATATTTGCCAGTAGGATTTTCCATAGTATGCGCATCAATTTTCCAATCCCTATCAAGTGCAGGCATAGCACTTTTTGAGCCATTTTTAAGACAGTTTATAATTTTGTTGCCATTGATGTATCTTATTGGACAAAAAACTGGAGATATTGATAAAATCTGGTATTCATTTATAATAGCAGAATTTTTGGCAGGCCTATATTGTGCATATTTTTTAAGACGTGATTACAAAGAAAAAATAGAAAAAATAAATATAAAATAAGGGCGAATGCCCTTATTTTTTGTTTTTATGGATTCCCAAAAATATATAATCTAAAAAACCTAATCTTATTTGATAAAAAATAAGAGATAGGAAAAATACCACAAGTCCTGTTGCTATTTGTAGCAGTGGGCTTGTTAGATTTAGGAAGGAATTTAGGATTATTTTCGTAAAGGGGAATAGGTAGAGTAGTCCGCTCAAAAAATATTTTTCAAAATTCACTTCGTAAATATTTGTTTTTAGTATTAAATAAATTATCAAAACTACTGAAATGTGAAATCCTATAAAAATTTTATATTTGTCTATGGCAAGGATTTCTATAAAAAATATCAATAGGGTTATTATATAAAGGTACTTATTTACTTCTTTTGCTGGAAGAATTCTTGCGAAGGAGAAATAAATAAAAATATAAAATAAGTATTTTTGATATTTTTCGATAGCTTGTAAATATTTTGTGTTATATATAAGCAAAAATAAAATTAGACTTATTATTCCAACTGCCATGGAAAAATAAGAGCCAAATATTTTAGTTGAGCATCTTTCTATGATATATAAGAGAAAAATTCCTAGTAAAATTTTGTAATTTTTATTAATTATAGTCAAAAAATTTTTTCTTACTACATTTATGTTGTAAATATCTACTTTATCTAATAAAATAAGTATAAGGCTTAGTGTCAAAAGGGGAATAAAAAAATAAAAAACTTTTTTATCCTTTTGATTTGAAAAGATTACTGAAAAATATGCGCAAATATACAAAAAATATATTTGTGTAAAGGTTATTTTATTTGTAAATAAGGGTAAGTATATTGTAATTAAGGTAAAAATAATTGCTATAAGATCTGCTATTATTATTTTTTGTTTTTTCATAGTATCACCACTATGATTATATAATAATATAGGCTTAAAAGAAAATTATTTAGGGGAAATTATGACAAGGAAAAAAAGAAGCGAGGCTTTTTTGGAAAAAAGCCAGCCAAACAGACAAAACACAAATAAATACAATAATAAAAAAATCCAAGATAAGAGGCGAAATAGAAGAAAAAGAAAACAAAGGGATAGCTTAATCAAGCTCTTACTTGTTTTTATAATTTTAATGATACCATTGTTTTTATATCAAAAATTTATAAATACACCACAAAGGACTATAAAAAGGGCTGTTTCTTCAATTAAAAATTTGGATTATGAAAAACAAGAAAAATATTTTGATAAGATTACAAATGTAGAGGACATTTTGAAAAAATCTTATTCATCTGATAAGAAAGAACAAGAAGAATTTTTGAAGGCCAACTTTGCCAATTTAAAAGTCGATGTAAAAAGTAAGAAAAGGACGAAAGATGGATTGGAAGTTGAGGTTGATGTAACAAATATTTCCTATGTCGATGTATATGATAATTTAAAAAACAAAGACACAAATGTTCATGCAACATATATAAAAAAATTGTCCAATGACAATCAAGATAAATTAACGATAAGGGCAAAACTCCTTCTAGAAAAAAAATTTACCTACTACAAAATATACGAATCAAGAGATTTTGTAAATGGAATTTTGGGTGGGGCATTGAAATATTCTGATAAATAATAATATAAAAAGCTGTAGATTACTACAGCTTTTTTTGTAAAACACATTATAAAATTTTTAAATTTTTTTAATATCCTGGTTTTCCTAATAATTTGAACATTTGAGATTTATATTCTTCAACTCCTGGTTGATTAAATGGATTTACTCCTAGCATATATCCACTTACTCCAACAACTATTTCAAAGAAATAGAATAATTCTCCCAAACTTTCAGCTGAAACATCATCAATTGTCAATAAGATATTTGGAACATTTCCCTTAACGTGGGCAATTATTGTCCCTTCCATTGCTTTTTCATTTACAAAAGACATTTTTTTGCCAGCAAGATAATTTAGACCATCAAGATTTTCTTCATCTTCCATAATAGTAAGGTCCTTATTGGCATTTTGAACTTTCAAAACAGTTTCAAATAAATTTCTCTTGCCTTCTTGAATCATTTGACCAACAGAGTGAAGGTCGGTTGTATTATTTACAGAAACTGGGAAAATTCCCTTACCATCTTTTCCTTCACTTTCAGCAAATAATTGCTTCCACCATTCAGAAACATATTTTAATTTTGGCTCATAATTTACCAAAACTTCAAGGTCTTTGCCATCTTCATTTAACATATTTCTAATAGCCGCATATTGAATAGCCTTATTTTCTTCAAAAGAATCTACAGTATAATTTTCAATTCCTTTTTTAAATCCAGCGACAAATTTATCAATGTCAATTCCGGCAACACACAAAGGCAAAAGACCAACCGCAGAAATTACAGAAAATCTTCCCCCAATATCATCAGGAACTACAAAAGTTTCATAGCCTTCCTTATTAGCCAAATCTTTTAAAGCTCCCTTTTGCCTATCAGTTGTAACAAATATCCTTTCTTTAGCCTCTTCTTTTCCATATTTTTCTTCCAAAAGCTCCTTAACAAATCTAAAGGCAATAGCAGGTTCAGTAGTAGTACCTGATTTTGAAATTACATTAATAGAAAATTCTTTTTCCTTTAGATAATCAAGAAGTTCATGCAAATATTCCCCAGAAATTTGATGACCTGCATAAATTAATTCAGTCTTATCATTTTTAGGAAAATATCCTTTCATAGCATAGTCAACCGCCTTAGTACCAAGATAAGATCCGCCTATACCAATAGTTACCAAACAATCAGAATTGTTTTGGATTTTTTTGCTAGCTTTTTTAATTCTTTCATATTCTTCCATATCTAGGTTATTTGGCCTATCAATCCAACCCAAAAAGTCATTGCCTTCTCCGTCTTTGTTCATTAAAGAAGAAAAAGCATCAAGACTTTTTTCCTTATAAGAATTGAGATTTGATAAGTCGACATTATTAAAATCAATTTTCATTACAAATCCTCCTTTGGATAAATTATACCCAAAAAGGAATAATATGGGAAATTTATTTTGCTAATATAGTTAATAAATAAAGTAAATAATTAATTAAATAAAATTAAAAAGCAAAAAATTATAAAACTAAAAGCTTACCTTTAATCCTTAAATAGCGCAATATAATTTTATAGTTTGCTTACAAAAATATTTTGAAATCTAAATAAGTCGAAACTTTAAAAGTAATAAAATAGAAAGTCTCAATAATAGAAAACATTTCTAAATTGATAATGATAATAAAAATCACTATTTAGAATGATTAAAACTTTAGAATCATTCTTGACAAATTAAAATAAAAAGATATACTATAAAGTGTAAAGACGAAACGGTAAAAAAATACGTAGAAAGGAAGTACATATATGCCAGAATTAAAAGGAACAAAAACAGCTAGCAATTTAATTACATCATTTGCAGGTGAATCTCAAGCAACAATGAGATACACAATAGCAGCTAAAATTGCTAAAAAAGAAGGATATGTTCAAATCAAAGAAATTTTTGAAGAAACAGCAAGAAACGAACAAGAACACGCTAAAGTATTCTATAAATATTTAAAAGAAGAATTTAAATTAGATGCAATCGAATTAAATCCAGAATATACAGCATTTCCAGTTGTATATCATGATACATTAACAAATCTTGAAGGTGCGATCGGCGGAGAAAACGAAGAAGCTGAAGATATGTATCCAAAATTTGCAGAAGTTGCAAGAGAAGAAGGATTTGAAGAAATCGCAAGAAGCTGGGAACAAATCGCAAAAGTTGAAGCAGCTCACAGAGATAGATATCAAAAATTACATGATAATATCGAAAGTGGAAAAGTATTTGAAAAAGAAGAAACAGTTAAATGGAAATGTTTAAACTGTGGATATATCTACGAAGGCAAAAAAGCTCCAAAACTTTGTCCAGCATGTAAACATCCACAAGAATACTTTGAAGTTGCAAACTTTAACTATTAATAAGTAAAAAATAAACACGAAAATATAAAAAAACAAAAATTAGAATCTTTCAAAAAAAGTCCTGCATAAAGCAGGATTTTTTTTGTCCAAAATTATCTTATCTTAAATTTGCTTTCGATAAATTTTTAAAAAATTTAAAGTGCAAGTTAAAATTTTCTAGATTTTATTTTTAGTCCTTATTTTTTTGAAATTATTTTCAAAAATTATAAATAAATTTCAATATTTTCGCTAATGTGCTAAAATATTTGTAAGAAAATAAAAGGAGATTTTTATGAAAGCAATTTTAACCATAATTGGAAACGACAAACCTGGGATAGTGTATAGGGTAAGTGAGTTACTTTATAAATATAATATGAATATTTTAGATTTTAACCAAACTATAATGGAGAAAAATTTTGTGGGAATCATTAACGTTGATTTGACTAATGCAAACGAATCTTTTGAAAAAATAAAGGATGATTTGACAAAATTGGGCGAAGAAATTGGTCTTGAACTAAGACTTCAAAACGAAGATCTTTTTGATAAGATGGCAAGGATTTAATATGGATACAAAGCAAATTATTGAAACTATAAAAATGCTCGACCAAGAACACCTTGATATTAGAACCATAACCATGGGCATATCTCTTCTTGATTGTGCAGATAGTGATTATAAAAAATCATGCCAAAAAATTTATGACAAGATGATGAAAGAAACTGAAAATTTTATCAAAACTACAAAACTTGCCCAAGAAATTTATGGTGTTCCTATAATTAATAATAGAATTTCTGTAACACCAATTTCTTTGGTTGCGGCAAGCTCAAAAATTGATGATTATACGCCTTATGCAGAAGTTTTGGATAAGGTTGCTAAGGAAGTTGGCGTTGATTTTATTGGGGGATTTTCTGCCCTTGTTCACAAATCTATGACAAAATCTGACGAAATTTTGATAAATTCCATTCCTCATGCCTTATCTACAACTGATTATGTTTGTTCATCTGTAAATGTTGGTTCAACAAGATCTGGAATTAATCTTGATGCGGTAAAACTTTTGGGAGAAAAAATCAAAGAATTGGCGAAATTAACCAAGGACCAAGATTCACTTGGCTGTGCAAAATTTGTTGCCTTTGCAAATGCGGTCGAAGACAATCCTTTTATGGCTGGCTCTTTTCTTGGAGTAGGCGAAGGCGATACAGTTATAAACGTAGGAGTTTCAGGTCCTGGCGTTGTAAAATCTGCCCTTGAAAAAGATAGGGGAAAACCAATCAACGAGGTTTACGAAACAATCAAAAAAACAGCTTTCAAAATCACAAGAATGGGAGATTTGATAGGTCGTGATGTTGCAAAAAGACTTGGAAAAGAATTTGGAATTTTGGATTTATCACTTGCCCCAACTCCAGCAATTGGCGATAGCGTTGGAAGAATTTTAGAAGAAATTGGAATTGAAAATGTTGGAGGACACGGAACAACAGCTGCCCTTGCTATGTTAAATGATGCAGTTAAAAAAGGTGGACTTATGGCATCATCATCAGTCGGAGGACTTTCTGGAGCATTTATTCCAGTAAGCGAAGATGAAGGCATGATAAAAGCTGCCCAAGCTGGACATTTGACTTTCGACAAACTTGAAGCCATGACATCAGTTTGTTCGGTTGGACTTGATATGATTGCAATTGCCGGCGATACACCAGCATCAACAATTTCTGCTATGATTTTGGATGAGGCATCTATAGGAGTTATAAATCAAAAAACAACAGCCGTAAGAGTTATTCCAGTTTATGGCAAGAAAAAAGGAGAATTTGCAGAATTTGGAGGACTTTTGGGTTATGCTCCAATTATGGAAATAAATAATTCAAGTGCAGAAAAATTTGTAAATAGGGGAGGAAGAATCCCCGCTCCAGTCCATTCATTTAAAAATTAGGGCAAGGAAAAATCTTTTAAAAATCTAAAAGTCCAGTAAAATACTAATATCAAAACTTAGGCAAAATAAATTATATCCAAAGCCTAAGAGCAAAAAATATAGCATAAAAAATAAAAAGGAGAAAAAATGAAAGTAATAGTTTCAGAATCATACGAAGAATTATCACAAAAAGCAGCCGATCTTTTTATAAGCATTTTGCAAGAAAAACCTCAATCAAAATTAGGACTTGCAACAGGCTCATCCCCAATCGGATTATATAAAAACCTAATAAAAGCTCAAAAAGAAGGAGAAATTTCCTTTCATTGGGCAAAAACAATAAATTTAGACGAATACGTAGGAATTAGTCCAGAAAATGAACAATCCTACCAATATTTTATGAATGAAAATTTATTTAACCACGTAAATATCAAAAAAGAAAATACCCACCTACCAAAAGCAGACACAAACGATGAAAAATACGCAGAAGAATACAATAAATTATTAGACGATTTTGGAACAAGAGATTTGCAAGTTCTAGGACTTGGACCAAATGGTCACTTAGCTTTCAACGAACCAGGAGAATTTTTAAATAAAAGAACATCAATAGTAAAATTAGCAGATGCAACCATCGAAGCAAACTCAAGATTTTTCGAATCAAAAGATGATGTACCAAAATACGCTATTTCAATGGGAATGGCAGATGCTTTTAATGCCAAAACCCTAATAGTTGTAGCAAGCGGTAAAAATAAAAAAGATGTAGTTAAAAAATTAATAGAAGGTAAAGAAATCTCCCCATCTTTCCCAGCATCTTTCCTATCACTTCATCCAAACTGCTACCTATTTGTAGACAAAGAAGCAATGGGAGAATAAAAAAATAAGAGGCTGTTGCAAAAAATGACTTATTCATTTTTGCAACAGCCCTTTTTTAACGCGAATTTTCAAATTCCATAATAAGAAAATCACAAAGCAATTTCATCAATGAAATCCATAGATCTTCTCATCTTTGCCATATCTCTTACAAATTTCATATACATAATCTTGCTTGCATTGTTGAAATTATTTTTAAGAGCCCTATCCCTATTTAGACTTGAAAGAGTCATACCATTTTTAAGAATTATAGTTGAGTTTTTAATATCCTTTACATAATAACAATTAACAAAACCACGCCTAAAATCGTCATTTTCGGTTTGGTTAATCTTAAAAGGAAAAAACACATTAAAAGCATCGATGCAATAAGGTAAATTCCTAGAAACCTTTAAAATTTCCCTGATATTTTTGTGCATAAGTTTAACAGAAATAGATCTCTCACAAGCCATGTGTTTCAAAAAAACTTCGCAAGATCTCCTATCAACAAAAACTTTTTTGTTGGTATAAACTTCACATCCAATCCCAACTCCCTTGATTATAGTTGGAAGAATTGCAACAACTTTGTCCATAAATCCTCCTTTCTTTAAAGAAGAAAGACTTCTCTAGACATTAAGTGTACAACAAAATAATTCTTTAGTCAATAATAGACTAAACCAAATCCTCTTTCTCAAAATATTTCCTAAGTTTTTTAATAATAAGGTAATGATAATTTGTTATAGATTTAGGAGAAAGATTCAAAAGTCTTGCTATTTCCTTGTGAGGAAGATTTTTATCATATTTCAAATACAAAATTTCCCTCTCTTGCTTTTTTAAAGATTTAATAGCATTTTCCAATTCCTTTATTTCGATTTTTCTTACAAAATCATCCTCAATCGAAATATCATCATCTATTTTTTCTATAATTTCCACACCTTGCATATCCTTAGAATTTAAAGAATAAATTTTTTCTTTCTTACACTCATTCAAAAAATAAAAATACAGCCTATATTTCAAATATCCACCAAAAGACCCCTTCTTAGCATCAAAATCTTCTATAATTTCAAAAACCATATCCCTTGCCATAATATAAGCCTCATTTTTGTCAAAAATATCAAACCTATTTGCCATAGAAAGCAAAAGAGGTTGATATTTTTCAATAATCGCATCCAAATTTTCTATACATATTTTCATTAAATTTTCCTAACTGCGATCGCCTGTATTTGTCGACACCATAATTCTAGTAAAAATTTTGGAAAAAGTTTAATCAGATAAAATGCAAAAAAATAAAAAAAATTCGCCTAAAAGAGATTTGGCGATAGAAAAATTAAAGTAAAAGGAATTTAATATAAAAATTATTATAAAAAAGAGCAAAAGAAAAGACGGGAAAACCCGTCTTTTATCTTATGCTAGTGTAAAATCATCTCTTGAAATATTTTCCATATAGGCTTTGTTCATAGTTGTGATTTTACCTTCTTTTGTTTGGAGAACTTTTGAATTTATCATCTCTCCCATTTGTGCTTTTACAATTTCGTCATTCAAATTTGCTTTTGGATGGTCTATACTTACCATTTTTGTTTTGCCCAAGGCATCTTTGAAAGATAGTTTTAGTTTTTTTGTTTGCATATTATCTCCTTTCTTTTAATTAAATAACTTCTTCAGTGATTTTTTCAAAACTATATGAATCTGTTTCGCTTAGCTTTATATAAGCATTGGCAAAATTTTTAAGCTCGTCATTAGTTAGAGCATCATCTAGATTTGAAAATGTTCTAGAAACTTTCTTTACTTCTTGTCCTTCGTTTACATCGAATTTAATTCTTAGCTTCATATTATCGCTCCTTTCATATATAGATAATCAAAATTGAGAAAATGTCCATAAAAATTTTATAGATTTTCAAATTTCTAGAAAAAAGCCTTTATTAATAAGTATTTTTGGTGTAAGATTAAATCTAGTAAGAAAGATTTATAAAAAATTTATGGTGATAAAATGGAAAATAAAAAGAAAAAATCAAAAAAAACGAATATAGTGTGGAAATTAATATTTTTGATAGGAATATTAATTTTATTGTATCCTATTATATCCAGATTTTATTATAGGATTGAATCGAACAATCAAGTTGAAGTTTTTAATCAAGGAAAATCAAAACTTGATAAAGAAGAAATCCAAAGAAGAATGGGACTTGCCAAAGCCTATAATGACTCCTTGTCAGGAGGTCCTACAAATGATCCTTTCACTGAAAAAAGATACAAAGAAGGTAGAAAAGAATATGCTAGGATGCTTGAAGTTGAGGAAATGATCGGTCATATTGAAATTCCAAAAATAAACCAAGACTTGCCAATCTATGCAGGAACCAGCGAAGATGTTTTGCAAAAAGGAGTAGGGCATTTGGAAGGAACATCTCTTCCAATCGGTGGAAATAATACCCACACAGTCCTAACAGCTCACAGAGGTCTTCCAGAAAAAACTTTGTTTACAAATTTAAACGAGCTTGAAGTAGGAGATAAATTTTATATTCATAATATAGAAAAAACTATAGCCTACCAAGTTGACCAAATTAAAGTCATAGAGCCAAGCAATTTTGAAGATTTAATGATAGCACCAGGCCATGATTATGCGACCCTTTTGACCTGCACACCTTTTATGATAAATTCCCACAGACTTTTAGTAAGAGGACACAGAGTAGAATACGTAGAAAGTGTAGATGAAGAATTGATAAAAGAAAATAAAACAAATTGGATATTTAGAATTTTATTCTTCATAGCCCTAATTATAATAATCATACTTTTATGGAGAATTAGAAAACTAAGGAAAGAAAATAAAAAAACATCAAGTAAAATTGACCAAATCAAAGAAAAATTAGACAAGATAGGTGAAGATAATGAAAAGAAAGATTAATATAAAGAAAAATCTTCCCTTTTTACTAATATTTCTAGTAGGCTTTTTGATTTTTTCATATCCTTTTATAAGCCAAAAATTTTATGAAATAAAAGCCAATGATGAGATTGTTATTTTTAATAAAGAAAAAGAACAAATCGATAAAAAAGAATTAGAAAGAAGGATGGAGCTTGCAAGAATTTACAACCAAACTCTTGATCCATCAAAACTTGTAGACCCATACGACAAAAAAGTAAAAGATGCCAAAGCAGAATACGCAAAAATGCTAGAAGTTCACGAAATGTTGGGACATATAGAAATCCCAAAAATCGCAGTCGATCTTCCAATTTATGCAGGAACAAGCGATGACGTTTTGGAAAAAGGAGCAGGCCATTTGGAAGGAACATCCCTTCCAATAGGTGGCGAATCAACCCACACAGTTATAACAGCCCACAGAGGACTACCAAACGCACTTTTATTTAGAAATTTAAATCAAATGACAGAAGGCGATATATTTTATATCCATAATATAAAAGAAACCTTGGCATATAAAGTCGACAAAATCCAAGTTGTCGAACCATCAAACTTCGAACCGATTTTAGTTTCAGAAAAAAAAGATTATGCGACCCTTTTAACCTGTACACCTTATATGATAAATTCCCATAGGCTTTTGGTAAGAGGATATAGGATTCCATATACCCAAGCCATAGACGACGGAAAAGCAAACACACCAAGACTAAAACCAAATTTCTTCCAATTATTCTTAGTACTCTTGCCAATATTATTATTTACAATAATGGTATATCTAAGAGAAAAAAGATATTCAAAGAAAATAAAAATGGAGGTAATAGACATTGAAAGAAAACTCAGCGAAAAAGAAAATTAAAATCTTTGGCTATATATTAATACTTTTTGGACTGATAACACTTGCCTTTCCATTTTCAAAAAGAATCTATTCAAACATAGAAAACAAATATAAAATAGAAAAAATAATAAAAGCCCAAAAAGAAGACGAAAAATTTGACCAAATAGAAGAAAAAGCCAAAGAATATAACGAAATAGTAAAAAAATCCGATATATCTATGGTTGATCCATTTACAAGCAAAAATCTTGGCTCAGTAAATATTTTAAATAATCAAGATGATATATTTGCCTATATCGAAATACCAAAATTAAACAAAAAAATCCCAATCTATCTTGATGCAAGCTATGAGCATATAGCTTGGGGACTTGGACAAGTTTCAGGAACATCAATTCCAATCGGAGGCAAATCAACAAGAAGTGTCCTTGCAGGTCACAGAGGCTGGTGGGGAGATACCATGCTTTTGTACGCAGATGACTTAGTACAAGGCGATAAAATTTATATAAAAAGAGCAGAAAAAACCCTAACATACGAAGTTTCATCAAAAGAAGTAATAGGACCTTATGATTGGGAAAAATTAAAAGTTGTAGAAGGAGAAGACATTATTACCCTTCTAACTTGCCACCCATTTAGATGGCCAAGGCCAAAAAGACTTCTAGTAAACGCAAAAAGACTAGAAGAAAAAGAAGAACAAGCACAAGATGAAATCCAAACTACCCAAATAAGTAAAAATGTAAAAATCACAAACTATTTGTACTTAGGATTTTTGATAATAGATTTTCTTTTGATATTGTTTGTAATATCAAAAATAATAAAAACAATAAGAAAATAAAAAATAAAGAAAAATCAAAAAACTTGGAAGAAATTTCCAAGTTTTTTTTGTGCCTAAAATTAATTTTTTATATTTGGAAAATTTTTTTCCGTAAATAAATTCACTATCATTCATTTTCTGTTGAAAAAATATTTAAGAAATATTTTTACACTACTTATAAAAAATTAGAAATTTTCAACGATAAGCTAATAATTTTATAAGAATAAATAAACAAAAAAATTTAAAATTATTTGTAGAAAATTGAGCTTTCAAATATTTTTAAATATATATTAAGTTTTTAAAAATATGTAAAAAATGTGTTGACTAAAAATTTTTTTTTAGATATAATTAAGAAAACTTAGAATTGTCTAAATTCTAAATAAATATTTTAGGACGATTTAAAATTTAAATTAATTTTTTGAAATAAGATGATTTCAAAGAAATTTTTCCATGCTTAAATCAAAATCCTAAAGACATACTAATTTATTTAAGAAAAAATGTAGGCTGATACTTTAGCAATGCACAGGAAAAAATGTGGCAATAATTTTACTGCTTAAAAATCATGTGCTATTTATGGCTAAAAAACTAGACTTGTGGATAACAAGTCATAATTATTTAGGTAATTTTCAAAAAAAAAAAAAAAA
>NZ_KV803771.1:64570-80018 GCF_001811125.1 Anaerococcus sp. HMSC068A02
AAAAAAAAAAAAAAAACATAAAATTGCCCTTGAGGAGTTCTTATGAAAAGGTTATTAAGAAAATTGACATCATTTGCAATCGCACTTTTTATGGTATTGCAAGTTATGCTACCAGCTTTTGCTACGAGGTCGAAGGCTGAAGAGCTTGAACCAAATACTATAAAAAACATTGAAAATCTTGAAACGAACGAAGATGCTTACTTATCTATCACAAATTCCCAAAAAATTTATGATAAGAAAAAGGTAGATAAGGATGAAAGCAAATTTTCTATTGCAGTAGGTCTTCCTTCTACAAGTTCAAGCTTTAGACTTGTAAAAAGAAATGACCTCAAGCTTTATGAGGATAAAATTTTCCAAACAAATGAAGATGCCAGCAAGGAATATTGGCGTATAAAAGATATGCTAAACTTGCAAGGTCTTGATCTTGATCTTGAAATCATCAAAGAAGACCAAGGATATAAAATCCTTACAAAAAATGAGATGGAAAATCTTGAACAAGGCAAAAAAGATAATTTTTATGGAGAAAATTATTCATACATAGACTTTAAAATATTAGACGATTTTGATTTTAATGAAAATGGAAATCAAAAATTACTCAACCAAGATAAATTAGTATTCAATTTAGAATTTATTAAAAATATATCCCCTGACCCTAATTACAATTTGTTTGAACAAGATGAGCAAGGAAATTGGAATATAAAAAATGAGGGAGATATATTTGCCCTTATTAATGAAGATAAGAAAAATCTTTATGACACCAATTCTTTGAAAAATGATTTAAATAGCTTGAATGCTTATAAAGAAGAAAGAAAACAAGCTGAAGAAGAAAAGGCACAAAAAGAGGCTGAAAAAAAAGCTGAAGAAGAAAGAAAAGCTGAAGAAGAAAGAAAAGCCGAAGAAGAAAAAAAGGCAGAAGAAGAAAAAGCTAAAGAAGAAGAAAAGAAAAAGGCAGAAGAAGAAAAGAAAGCCCAAGAAGAAAAACAAAAAGAAGAAAATGCAAATTTTGAAAAAGCCAACAAAGAATTAAAAGAGGCTTTGGAAGATAAAAATAATTCAATCGAAGATATACAAAAACTTCTTACAGAACTTGGCGAAAAATATAATTTGTCATTAGCTAATCAAGAAAAATTAATGGCAGAAAATGATTCTGCAATAAAAGCTCTAGTAGAAAAAGATAGGAATGAAAATTTTAGGGCAAATATGCTTAGACAGTTGCCAAGAAAAGTCCCATCAAATTCATGGGATGGAAAACTTTTCCACCTAAATCTTGAAATGAATGTCAAAGCATCTCCAGCAAATCCTATACCTCAAGGTTGGTATTTTGATGTTCAACTTGGACCATATCTAAAAGATGACATCGGTCAAGCTTGGAATGATTTGTATGATGGTAACAGACTAATAGCAAGTCCAGTATATGATAAAGCAAAACACACAATAAGGTATGTTTTCCAAACAAGTGTTACAAAAAATACTAAATTAACAGTAAACCAATACTTGGGTTTTGATTTAGCTAATATTGGAAGACAAACAGAAATTGACATTGACATCAAGGTTGCACCAAAAAACAACCCAATCCAATCAATGCCAACTAAACATGTAACTATAAATGACAAAAATCCTGTAGAAAGTTCTTACAATGTTGTAAGCCAAGGACAAAGTGAAGCAAAACATTATCCATTCCAACTAAATTGGACATCCGAACAACAATATTATGGTGGTACAAATCCAACTGTGGAATGGAACATAGAAGTGGACACAGCTTCCCTAAAAGATAAGAATCTTGACTTTAATAATCTAAATGTTTCTATATTTGCAGGAGCAGAACAAGGTTTAAATAATTTCAAGTTTAAGGCATCAACAAATAAGTTTGATCTTGACGATACACGTAATTATATTTCATCATCAAGATTGGGAGAAATTCTACAAAAAAACACTTCAATAGCTAAAAATGCTCTTGGAGAAAAATTATTTATTAGAGTAAAAGCTGAAGTAAACAAAAATCGTCTACACGATTATTATTCTATAGGTCTAAGAATAAATCCAGATGGCAATTACATCAAAAAAATGCTTGACGAATTTATAGAAGAATATAACAAGCTTCCAGCAATCATCAAATGGATGAAGGGAGCTGAACAAGCAAAAGAATTTTCAAAACTTCCATTTAACCTAGTAGAAACAATGATTCCTGCAAAAAGTACCGAAAGGGACAACTTTACAAGCGAGAATCTTTACTACGATTCATCAAGAACAATCTATGCAAAAAGACAGTCAGATAATTTGGTAGACTGGTACGCCCTAGATTTATTAAGACTTGGCGAAAAACCAGATCAAGCCTTTAACTATCCTAATTTTTTAATAAATAATACACCAAGCAAACCAATTAATCCAAAAGTGTTCTACTATGTCCCACTAGAAAATGGACTTTATAAAAGAACTCCACAAATTAGCGAAGTTGTAACAGAATATGGAGATTTTTATCCAGGAACTTTAATCTCTTATGAATATGAAGACCAAAAAGGTACAAGAGATGATACTTATCGTTTCGAAGCAAATATCAAAGAGAAAAAAGTAAACAATCTAGTAGGAGAAACAACTACTGGTGGACGTATAAACTTATTTACAAAAAAAGTTTCCAACAAAGACCTAACAGATAAATACCTAGCCTACCTAGAAAATCCATATCCAATAATGCGTATTAACAAAAACTTTGATATGGTACAATGTTTCAACAAAGGTACTCCAGATCCTTCATTTAAGGGTAGCGACGGAATATTTCTTGATATACACGAAGATCCATCAGGAGATTATTTAATATCAAGACTTAACGAAATTGTAGGAAATCCTAAAGGAAATTATAGACTTGTTAACCACTTAAATGGAACACCAACAGACGATGGTATCGTATTAAATCCAAACGGAATGAGCCAAGGTCAAGCCATGGAAGATTTGATGAAAAGAATTTATTTCTATGGTGAACAAGTTAAAAAAGAATATACCCTAGGTAAATTCAACGACTTAATTGGAAGCGAAACTAATGGCGAAGTAATGCACAGGCTCATCGAAAACTCTATGTACCAAAGAGTACTCCATCATTTCACAGATGGCATAAGCATAAGTGAGGACTTTTTCGATTCTCCTAAAGGCTACAACGATGATTCATGGAAATTTAATCACACCTTAACAGGTAGTAAAAATCCTGACGGTAGTTGGACAGGTGATTATTTCGATGGAGAGAAGAAAAATCATAATACTTACGAAGGTCTTAGAAAATTAAAAGATAATGAAACAACTATCAAAAACTACCCAATCGTAAAAAACACTCAATATGAGATGGCTAATGAATTATTAAAGAAAGTCATTGCATCTTACAAAAAAGGTTCTGATTGGAACAAAGATAAAGCAAACACAGTTCAATTAGTTTTCTACAGCCACACCAAAGAAGGACAATACCAAGAGCTAATCACAGGTCGTATTACAGAACCACTTGAAATTGACAAATATACAAATGATGGCAAGACAAAACTTGAAGGAGCAAAATTTACTTTTATCAACAAATACACAAATGAAAAAGTAAAATGGACTTCCCAAAAAGATAATAACGAAAAATTATATTTAAAACCAGGTTATTATATAGTTCAAGAAGAAGCTCCATCAGGATATGAGCCAATCAAAGAATTCGAAATTCAAGTAAAAAGAAGCCTAGTAAATGAAGATAAAGGTCCATACAAATTCAAAAGCTTACCAGAAATTCATGTAAACGACGGCTACAAAACAGAAGTAATAATAAAAGACAAAGATATTCCAAAATCTGCTGAGGGCAAAAACTTGGTAGAAGTTGACAAAGACAACAAAGTCAAAGTTAAATTAACAAATATCCAAGATAACCTAGGCGATTTAGAATTTGTAAAGAAAAATGAATTTGCAAAACTAAACGGAGCAGAATTTACACTAAGAAAAGTAACAGCAAACTCCCTTGATGATGTAAAAACTCAAATAAAAGATCCGACTAAAATTAAATACGATGATACTTACAGACAAACATCTAAAGGATATTATGGAGAGTTCAAATTTGAACAAATTCCAAAAGGCTACTATATCCTAGAAGAAACAAAAGTACCAGCAGGCTACCAAAAAGCCCCACTTTATATTCTTGAAGCAAAAGAAGAAACAGTTGCTGGAAAAAATAAAGTAGTTTTACATTTTGTAGGAGAGAATGCTCCTAAGGAAAAAGATGGTGACTTAACAATTGTAAGAAACTATCCAAAAGAAACTGAGATAGAATTTAGGAAAATTAGAGAAATACAAAATGGCGAAGAAAAGCAAGGCCTTACAGATGCTAGATTTAGATTAGAATCACTCTGGACCAAAGATGGATCAACCTACCTAAAAGATTTGACATCAGATTCTATCAAAAAAGACGGCGGCAAAGAAAACGAAAAAGGCTACTTCCGTTTTGATAAATTAGTCGAAGGTAACTACAAGCTAACAGAAATCCAAGCTCCTTATGGTTACCAAGTACTAGATTCATATTGGAGAATAGAAGTTCGCGAAGTAAATGGCGAGCTTGTAAAAACAGTCTATGAAGTCAAAAAAGACGGCAGTGGAGAAAAGAAGATAAATCTAAATGATGAGTCAGTCTACGAACTAACAAACAAGCCTAGAAAAATTGACATTCAGTTTACAAAATACCTAGGCGAACTAGAAAAAGATGAAGATGGAAAAATCAAACTAGATAAAGATGGCAAACCTATTGTCCACAAAGAAGAATACAAAAAGCAAATTCCAGGCAAAGATAATAAGCCAGTAAGCTTCGACCTTTATAGCTCAGACTACTACGGAGCAATAATTGGTAAAAAAGTAGATGGTAAAATACAACCAATACAAACTGGTATAACCCAAGCTGAAGATGGATTCTTCCACCTAAAGGGATTAGAATTTGGTAAGTATTATGTCCTAAGAGAAACAAATCCTCCAGAAGGATACAATGTTGCAAACGACATTCTACTTAAGGTAGAGGCAGAAGCCATAACCAACGTTGGTGAGATGAAGGTAATAGTAAGAGACCCTAACACCAACGCAGATACAGGTGCCCATTCTATCTTCAAAGGTGTAATCGACTTTAGAGAAGGCGAGCAACTTGGTAAATTCTCAATCAGAAAAACTGGTAATGCAATTTCCTATGTTGATAAAAATGGAAAACTTGTAACAATAGGCAAAGACAATCCTAAGATTGTTGGTCTAAGACGTGCTTACTTTAGACTCTATACTGCAGATAACAAATTCAATATCGAGATGAACCCAGGCGGTTACGCAAAAGAATATATCCAAAAAGTAACTCCAGGTAATCCGATAATCTTATACCTAACTGAAGAAAAAGCTAAAACAATGAGCCAAGAAGACCTAAATAAATTAGGGGTAGTTGGTTACAAAAATTTCAAAAGCAAAGATGGAAAAGAAGTTAGTTATGCAGTAGATAAAGATGGTAAGAGATTTAGAATTGGTGAAGACCCATCAACTCTTCCAGCAAACCAAGGTATAGTAACCTTCGACAACCTCAAACCAGGCTACTATGTTCTACAAGAATTTAGAGGACCTGCAGGTTACGAAAAAACAACCGATGAGTGGTATGTATATGTAGATAATAAAGGAAGAACATACAGGTCAGATAAAAAATTCGACCCAGAAACCTTAAATCAAGGAATCCAATCAATAAGCTCAATCACAAACCCAGAAATGAGCCCAAGACTACAAATGGCAGGACTTGATATATCAGAACCGTTACAATTTAATAGACTAATGTCACAACCTTTCTCAGATGGACTAGAAATTGCTGAGGAGATTAACCCACAAGCTCAACAAGCTACCCCTACTGAATCATATATTATCTCAAATACAAAGACAAATGTAAAAGTTAGGGGACTAGATATAACCACTACGGCACGACATGAAGGTAACGAGGTATTCTATGTAAGAATAGATATGACAAATAATACAAATGTAGATCAGAATGTTACCAATGTTAAAATTCCATTTAATAATATGTATTTTAGTATTGTAGAAGGTTCAGATAAGTCTTGGAAAACACCAGCTAATAGTGAAGAAGAACAAGAAAATTGGCATGCAGGATATAGTAGTACAGGTATAAATCTAAAATCTGGCGAACCATTCATATTGAAAGGTCAAACAGCAAGTATAGAATTCAAAGTAAAAAGTGTACAAAAATTAGGTATTAATAGAAACTACAAATTGTTTAATAATGTTGTGCTTGGTGCCCATAATTTCGACTCTCCAATAGTAAGAAAGACTGAAGCATATAAGATAATCTATAATGATGACCATGGAGAGATTCGTACCGAACCTTATCAACATCAAAAGAGCGGATCACGAGTTGATATAAAATCAGTAACACCAAATGAGGGTTATGAAGTCGTGGGAAATCCTACAGTTAAGACTGCAGGTGGCGCTGATGTAAAAATCAATAATGGCGAATGGTTTATAATGCCACAAGATGATGTAACAATATCCGCTAACTTTGTAGCAAAAACCTATAATATCAAATATAACAGTTCAACAGGCGGAACTGTAAGTGGTAATCCAACAGCTAAAACTGATGATAAAGTTACTTTAGAAGTAAAGCCACAAGCTGGTTATAAGCTAAAAACTCTTACAGTCACTTATGATAATGGTAAAACAGTTGAAGTTAGCAATAATCAATTCACAATGCCACCAGGAACCGTATCAGTTAATGCAGAGTTTGAGCCTACTAGTCAAGAATATACTGTTAGATTTGATCCTAACGGTGGAACTGGCTCAATGGCTTCTGTAAATGTTAAACCAGGACAAGATTACACATTACCAGAAAATGGATTTACACCTCCAGATGGCAAGATCTTTAAGGCATGGGATGTAAATGGAGAAGAAAAACAGCCAGGCAATGTTATAAAAATAAATGACAATGTAACAATAAAACCAGTA
Source organism: Anaerococcus sp. HMSC068A02 (assembly GCF_001811125.1). Lineage (NCBI taxonomy): Bacteria > Bacillati > Bacillota > Tissierellia > Tissierellales > Peptoniphilaceae > Anaerococcus > Anaerococcus sp. HMSC068A02. The sequence goes on from NZ_KV803771.1 coordinate 71,546, forward strand.
TGGGATGATGTAACTCCAGATTCTCATAATGTAATATTAGTTCAGCCACAAAAAGGCGGAAAAGTTAATGCGACTCCAACATCCGCAAAAGAAGGCGAAACTATCAAATTATCAGCAACTCCTGCCCAAGGATATAAATTTGGCAATTATGTCGTAACAGCAAATGGTAAACCTGTAGCTGTTAAAGGCAACGAATTTACAATGCCAGCATCAGATGTAACAGTTAGTGCTACATTCGTAGAAGATTCTACAACACCAAGTGAGGGTGAAAAAAATCTAGAGGTCAACTTCACTTACTCTGGCTCTGTTAATGGAAATGCACAAGCTCCAGGTGCTGATTCCCCTGGTAAACTAGAACTATTTGAAGAAGGCAAGCTAACAGCTTTAGAAACTATAAACGCTATAAACGCAGGCAAGGTACAATTTAATACCAAGCTTGATTCTAGCAAAAACTATAGACTTGTCTATACTAGAGAAGATAAATTTGCCAAAGATTGGGCACTTCCAAATGTATCTAATTACACAATTGATAGCAAATCAATAGCAGATGCTAAAGATACCGTAAGTTTAAATATAGCTAATGGTAACACCATGGACATCTTCAATAAAGACGAAACTGGATTTAGGATTCCTCTAAGAATTACCAAGGTAAATGAAAATGGTGGTGTGCTTACAGGTGCACAATTTAGAGCTAGAAAGCTTCTAAAGAGTGATCAAATTATTGATGAAAAACCTCCTGTATATGGTAATGAGGAATTTGATGGTGTATCAGAAGCGACTGGTCTTCCAGGAGATAACTACTTCAGAGAATTGTCGCCAGGTCTCTATGAGCTAACAGAAATCAAAGCACCAAGTGGAGCTTATAGACTTCCTAAAGATGAAAATGGCAATGACAAGAAATGGTATTTCAAGGTAGAAGTCGCAAAAGATGCTAATGGAAACTACAAAAAACCATCTGACGATGACTACATGAAAATAGAATTCCAATTTACTGAAACCTTGCCAGAAAATGTAGAAGATGCAAGATGGGCAATACCAAAAAAAGATAGAAAAGAGCTTCTAGGTAAACCAATCAAAGGTATTAAGCTTGGCGATAATGAGTATGATAAATTCACTCAAATCATCAAGGACGACCACAGGTCAGACCCAGCAAGACCAGATGCTCCATACAAGGGTATCGACGATGTTAGAGTTACAAACTTCCTCAAAACAACAGAGCTAGGCTTCTACAAAAAAGACCTTGCGACCTATCAAAATATAGATGGAGCAGATTTTATTTTAAGAAGAGCAAAACTCGATGGAGATGGCAATCTAACATTTGATAATGAAGGAAATCCAAAATACGAAAATCTTAACGAAAAAGAAAAGGCTGATGATGGCAAAGAATATGATAAGTTTATCAAACCAGAAGGCTATGATGAAACTATCAACGGTGTCAAAAAGACATCAAAGAAGGATACACAAGTTCTTTTCTCTAATCTAGAACAAGGTACTTATATCCTCAAAGAAACAAAGCCATCAGCTGGTTATAAGCTAGAAGATAAATTCCTAGCTATCACTTTCAAAGCCGATGAAAAAGGTTATTGGAAGCAAGTTATCAAGGCTTATGAAAAACAAAATGGAAAATATGTAGAAGTAGAAAATCCTGGATTACATTTCCAAAAAGATCACGATGGAGACTTGGATATTGTATTTAACAACAAAGATCACATCGACTTCAAATTCCAAAAAATCGAAGGTGTAAAAGATAAGGAAGGAAAAGATATTGCGGTAGATTCATCAGACTTTAGGGTAACCCAAGTTGATGAAGATGGAAAGCCAATCCCTGGCGGATATGATCAACCTCTATATGCTTACGCAGGTTCAAAATTCACTTTCAAAAATCTTGGCGTTGGTAGGTACAAACTACAAGAAACAAGAGCTTTGGAGAAATTTATAAAACCTGATCCATGGTATTTTAGAGTAGTTCAAGATCCAAAAACTTACAAACTAAAAATAGTATTTGAAGACCACGATGCGTCGATTAGATTTACGCCAGAAAATGAAACAGATGGTAAAAATACTCCACAACTTGATGATAAAGGCAATCCAAAAGACATCAAGGTTGCAAACTACAAAAAAACTAGATTCGTATTTAAAAAACAAGACCAAGATGGAAATGTACTTCCAGACGTATATTTCAACTTCAAAAAGTTAAGACAAACATTTGATAGTAAAGCTTATGACTATACAAATGATGCAGTATCAAGTGCAACTTACACCTACAACAAAAGCGCACGTTCTCAAAATTCTGGTTCAGTTACATTCGATACACTTGGCGAAGGAATCTATGAACTAAGAGAAACCGACAAGCCAGAAGGCTACGACAGTAAGGCTGTTCAAGATAGGTGGATAATAAAAGTTGTAAAAACTGAAAATGGTCTACAAGTTATCTATGACAAAAAATTTGAGAAAAAATACTACGAAGAATACGCAAATCATGATAAAAAACCAAATAAAGAAAAAGATAATTATTACACAACCTATATCAATAATAAATTTGATACAAAGAGCAATTTGGAACAAAAAACAGTTGGCGAATTTTCTTACATCCTAACAAATACCAAAACCACAGTTGATTTGAAGTGGAAGAAGGTAAATCCAAACAAAGATATAATTGCCAAAGAAACCAAATTCGTAATGCTCAAAAACTCTGATAATCCAGATGATAAAGAAGCAGCGAAAAATGGAAACTCATCATCACCACCTTATGAGCTCATAGAAACCGATGGTACATTTGAAGTTAATAACCTATCCAAAGGTATCTATACAATAATAGAAACTCAAGCGCCAGATGGCTTCAAACAAATGACAAGGCAAATAGTTATCCAAGTCTACGAAGACGAAACTGATAACTACAAGCTAAAGAAGAAATTCTATGAAATGAAAAAGGATGCCAATAGCGGCGAAAATGTATTGGTAGATAAAACCCAAGAGTTCTCATATATCTTTACTAGAAATAGAAATACAGAAGTAGATACAGATGGAGCTGGCAATTTCTACGTTAAAAACGATGAAAAACAACAATACTTCTACCTAACCAAAGGATTCCTAACAGATTCAAATGGTAGAAAAGTATTCAACAACATCACAAAAGGTAAGTTACACTTAAAACTAACCAACACAGAAGACGATAAGGATGTATTTAGAACAACTATTGACCTTGCAAAAGATTCAAATGCTGGAATCTATAAGTTTGATGTAAATGGAATCAAAACTGGTAAGACTTATCTTCTAGAAGAAGAAAAAGCACCAGAAGGATATAAGCTATCATCAAATAAATACAAACTATTATTTGTAAATGATACACAAAATCCTGGAAAAGTTATAGCTATATTAAAAGCTGTATTAGATAAAAATGACAAAGAGCTTAAAAATGCAAGAGGACAACTTGTTACAGAAGATGGAAAAGTAATCGGAGATGGAATAACAATCAATATTGCCGATCCAAATTCTATACTCAAAGTAATCAACGAAAAAAATAAAGTTGAATTTACAAAAGTTGGTAAAGAAGCATACCAAGCAGCTGAAAAAGCATATAAAGACGCTGTAAAAGAAGGAAAAGCTGATACTGAAATTGCTCCATTAAAAGCAAAAAGAGATGCAGCATATGTAAAAGTTAATACTCAATGGAAATGGATTGACGATACAGATGAACACACAGGTGCTTACGTATTTAAATCTGGTACAGATGATGGATACTTCAAAGTAACTGGTTTAATGCCAGGTGCATACAAATTAGTAGAAACAAAACAACCAGATGGATATGCTAAACTTACAGCACCAGTCGACTTTACAATAGCTGAAGGTTCAACAGGTGTTACTGAGCTTAAAGCTGGAAAACTTGAAGATGCAAAAGGATTTAAGCAAATCGAAAATAAGAAAGTAACAATCCCACAAACAGGTGGAATCGGTTCAATCATCTTTGTAGTAGCTGGTCTTATGATTATGGGACTTGCAGCTTACAAAATGAAAGCTAACAAAGAACAAGCATAATATTAACTAAATAGAGGAGTTACTATGAAAAAGTTCAATAAAAATTTAATATCTTCCATATTTCTTATGGTAATATTACAGCTAGTTGCTCCTCTTTTGGCTTATGCTGAAAGCGGAAATAGCCTAAGAATTAATACAAATTATACCGATGAAAATTCCAAACAAATCGTAGTTGACTATGTTGATTATTGGAAAGTACCTGATGGTAAAATCGAAAATATCGAAAAACCAGAAAAACAGCTTGAGCTTATAAATTCTTATAAGGACAAGTATGATGAGGAAATTTCAAAAGATTTGGGAGAGATGAAATATTCTAACAAGTTAGAAGAAAATAATGGGATGGTTTTTGCTTTAATTGAAGGCTTGGAAAAGGGCGTATATCTTTTAAGATATAGATCAAATGATCCATCAAGACCATATATTCCTTTCCTAGCAATCATTGACGAAAACACTGAAAATCCTCTCACAATTTATCCAAAAAAAGCTCCTGATACCCTAACTCTTACAAAAAGGGACAAGGATGACACAACAAAAGTCCTTTCTGGAGTTGGTTTTAATGTGATAAATAAAAAGGGCGAGATTCTTAAATTTAACAAAGTTAAAGATGACAAGGACAATGAACAATTGACCTACTCTCCAAATGGGAAGATAACAGAAATTTTCACAGACCAAAAAGGTCAAATTAAATTATTTGGCTTAGAAGAAGAGGTAAAGTTCAAAGAAACAAAACCTCTAAAAGGTTATGAAAAAAACGTCGGAAAAGAAAGTGAATTTAAAAGATCAGGAAGTATTGAGCTTTTAAACGAAAAAGACAAACCAGAAAATTATTTCTCATTCCAAAAAATCGACGGAACTAACAACGATCCACTTAAAGGTGCTATCTTTAAGGTTCAAGAAAAAACCAAAGATGGCTACAAAGACTTGGAAGAAAACGGAAAAGTCTACACCCTAACAAGTGGCGAAAACGGAGAATTTAAAACAAAAAATCTCCCTTACGGCGACTACAGACTAATAGAAACAAAAGCCCCACAAGGCTACGTTCCAGAATTAGACGCAGTAGATTTTACAATTGGAGAAACTTCATCAAACAAAACAATAAAAGTTAAAAACTACAAACCAACAACCCCAGGCCCAAAAGGAGGAAACAACAGATTAAGCAAAAGAGTAGACGCCATGGCAAAAACCGGCGACGCAACAATCTACCTAATCCTACTACTAGGCCTACTAATGATAGGAGTTGGAGTAAAATTTGTAAGGGCTAAAGAATAAAATTAAAATTATAGAGAAAGCGCCTAGAGATTAATTTCTTTAGGCGTTTTTTTATAAGGAGATGAGTCATGAGTAATGAAGAAAAAAATAAAAATTATCCAATATTTTCTGCATTAGAAAAGTTAATAGTTCTTTTACCAATTATATTAGGTGGAGCAACTTTTTTATATAAATATAATTATTCAGTAAAGTGTGAAGAAATATATAAGATACCTAAAACCTACTTTTTTGAGTTTAAAACAAATTTTGAAACTATATTATTGTTTTTATTCATTATTATTGGATTTGGGCTTTTAATACCATTTTTAGGTGGAAATTTTTCGGAAAACAAAAAAGAATTTCAAAGTGAATTTGAATATTTTTTATTCTCAGCATTTATATTTATTTTAGCATTCTATATAATATTTATTTTTTCAATTAATTTTTTCAAATCCCGTTACTTAGTAATAATGATATGTTTAATGTTATGCATATTAATTGTATTAATAGGTAATTATTTATGGATTTATAAATATAAGAAAGATGGGATAAAAGTTAAATCAATAATCCCAGTAATTATAGTTGTTTTTATATTGTTTATTATTAATATAATTAATATTGCAAGTATTGAGCCTGTTAATCCAAAAAATTTAACAAAATACGAAGTCCTATATCCGATAAATAAAGATGTAATGGATACATATAATTTAAATGATAATAAATATTTAGTTAAATTAAGCGAAAAAAACGGTAAGTTTTTAGTTGTTAAAAGAGAGTATTTAAAGGATTTATTTAAAAAAAATAGCTCAGAAACTAATAGTGATGATGTAAAATCAGAAAAACAAACTAGCAATGAAGAATGTAAATGTAAAAAGGAAATTAATGATAATAAAATTAAAAATCCTAATGATGAATATAAAAATAAGTATATGCTAGTGGATCCAGAAAAATTTATAATTGAATTTAAAGAAAAAAAAGATATTATATCTTAGCATTCAAGTCAAACAAAGAACTAGCATTTATTTCTATTTAATAAAGTTGAAAATTAATAAATATATATAAGCTTTATAAGTTTATTTTAATATGGTAATATAAGAGGAGATAAAATGAAAAATTTATTTATTGACACTAATATATGGCTTTCATTATATCATTTTACAAAAGACGATTTGTATCAATTTGAAAAATTGAAAGATCGTATAGGAAAAAGTATTAATTTAATAATCACAAAACAAGTTCATGATGAAATAATTAGAAATAGAGAAAATAAGATAATGAGTGCGATTAAAGAATTTGAAGTTAAAGCACCAGTATATCCAGCATTTACTAAAGGATATGATGAATTTAATACTTTCAAAAAAGAAATGGAAAATATTAAAAAAAGTCATAAAAAATGGAAGGAAAAGATTGAGGATGATATTGCAAATAATAATCTCCCTGCTGATAAAACAATATCTGAATTTTTCGATGATTATGATTTGATTCCTTGTGATGATGTAGTAGATTTGGCTTATAATCGTTATAGAATTGGAAATCCTCCAGGAAAAGATAATAAGTATGGTGATGCAATAAATTGGGAGGCGTTGTTAAAAAATATTCCTGATTATGAGGATATTGTTATTATAAGCGCTGATAAAGATTATAGCTCTGTAATTGATTCAAAAAGGATCAATCCATTCTTAGAAAAGGAACGGAAAAGTAAAAAGAATGGTAATATAAAGCTCTACACTAATTTAGTAGATTTTTTAAGCGAACATGATATAGTCCTGGAAACAGAAAATAAGAAAGGTAAATTGATTAATGAATTAAAAGTAAGCCCTAACTTTATATCTACACATTGTATAATAGCAATGCTTAAAGAATACTCTGGGTGGACAGAAGCACAAATCGAAGAATTATGTAAATGTGTTTATGAAAACTCACAGGTTGGATGGATCTTAGATGACGATGATGTTTCACAGTTTTATTTTGATTTATTAGATGATTCAAATATTGACTTAAATAAATTTGATTTTGCTAGAAAAGTTTCAGAAAAGGTAGGAATGGCACAAAAAGAACAAAAATCTATATTAGTAGATGAAGAATCTGAAATTTAAAATAATGCAAAAGACTATTATTTTTGGACCTGTAAATAATTTTGTGTATCAACCTAAATCCTGTAAAATGGTAAAGGTTGATACATTTTTTTGTATCATTGTTTGTCCATTCCTATAGGAATGACGTTTGTCTTAATTTTACACAACTTTAGTAAACTGTCAATTTTTCATGAAAATTTGCAGCTGATTTTACATCATTTCTCTGTTTTAATTTTTAGAACCTCCCTTCAAAAAATATTGATAATTGGGATAGGATTTGATCCAAACCATGTATTCCACTTGTCCATTTACTTGAGGCATCTACCATTGCAAGGTACAAGCTTTTTTGTAGGGCATAGTCATTTGGAAATATGGTTTTGTTTTTAGTAACTTTTCTTAGTTGTCTATTGAAGTTTTCCATGGCATTTGTTGTATATATTAGTTTTCTTATTCCTTCTGGATATTTAAAATATGTGGATAGTTCTGTCCAGTTGTTTTTCCATGAGCTTACACACATTGGATATTTTTTACTCCATTTTTCTTCAAAGATTCCTAAATTTGTTAAGGCTAAGTCTTCTGTTGATGCTTTGTATACTGCTTTTAGGTCTTTCATTAATTCTTTTATGTCTTTGTAGGATACATACTTTGTTGAGTTTCTTATTTGGTGGATTATACATGATTGTCCCAACGCTTTTTGGGTGGATTTCTGCTTTTTGATATACTGCTTCTATGGCGGCTAAATCCTGGAAGTTTATCTGTTGATACTATTAATACATCTTCTAATCCTCTTTCTTTTAGTCCATTTATTACTAAGAGCTAACATTAACTTTATTCATTTTCTCCTACCCATAGTATGCCTTTTGGGTACACACCTAGTATTTCTTTAAAGTTTTTTAGGTTGTAGGCTAGGGCAATGTATACTGCTTTTTTTACTACTATGTTGTTTTTTCTTGGCATAAAAATTCCTCCTGATTAGTTTTTCTTTACCCTAATCAGGAGGTTTTATACACAAAATTTTACACGGTCTCACTTTAATTAAAGTTCGTCTTTTCTTATATTACAAAATATCATCAAAATATTTCTTAACCTTATCCTCTATCTCTTTATACAAATCA